>JARRJW010000027.1:7224-18527 GCA_037388785.1 Gammaproteobacteria bacterium | reverse complement strand
GTTGGCGAGGAAGATCATGTAAGAATTGCACTGGAGCAACTGGGTGAACTGAAAATGTGGCGTCTGAATATCAAGCCTGGTAAACCGCTGGCGCTAGGTTTAGTCAACGGTGCAGCATTTATTGGTCTGCCGGGTAACCCGGTATCCGTGTTTTCCACTTTCATCCTGTTTGTCAGTCCTTTTATCCGTAAGCTGCAGGGCCGAAAAAAACTGCTACCTGCAACACTGACTGCAACTGCAGACTTTGACTGGACAAAGCCGGATAAACGCCGCGAATTTGCCAGGGCTCGCCTGGTCAACTCAAACGAGCCGGGTCCGCGTGTCGATATCTATCCGAATCAGAGTTCGGGCGTATTGATGTCGACCAGCTGGGCTGATGGACTGGTAGTGATCAATGAAAACCAGGTTGTCACCAAGGGTGATAAAGTCAGTTATATCCCGTTTACGGAAATGATTGAATAAGGCCTGAGTCGTTCAGTGGTTATCGGGTCATTTCAGAAATAGTCTTCGAGGAATTCTACCAATACAGTATCGCCGATACTGACACTGCCACTGTCCTCCGGTAAAACGATAAAACAGTTGGCTTGAGACATAGATGTCAGAATGCCTGATCCCTGCTTACCAGTCAGTTTGGCCTGCAGGTTGCCATCTTCACCGGTAAATGCAATACCGCGTTGAAACTCTCGCCGGTTCGAACGTTTGCGTATCTCGGACTGGCTGGTAGCCTTGAAACTGATGGGTGAGGAAACAGTCTTGCCGGCAAGTTTTTTCAGGCAGGGCAGGACAAAATTATAAAATGTCACCATGACGGCTACCGGGTTGCCGGGTAATCCGAAAAAATGGCAATCGTTGATTTTGCCAAAGGTTAACGGGCGGCCCGGTTTCATGGCGATTTTCCAGAAATCCATAGTGCCAATCTCTTCCAGGATCGTTTTTATAAAATCGGCTTCACCTACTGACACTCCTCCCGAAGTTATAATCAGGTCAGCATTATTGGATGCTGTCAGTAATGCTTCGCGCAGTTCATCCGGCTTATCACGGACCACACCCATATCGATCATATTGACATCGCATCTGGACAACAAGCCATATAATGCATAGCGGTTGGAGTCATAAATATCACCGGCTTGCAGCGTTTCACCAATCGACTTGAGTTCATCGCCGGTTGAGAAAAAAGCCACCCGCGGCTTGCGAGTGACCCGACATTCAGCAATTCCAAGCGAGGCAATCACGCCCAGGTCGGCGGCACCAATCACATGACCCTTATCCAGCACAGCCTGTCCGGCTTTAATGTCTTCGCCGGCAAAGCGCACATTCTGGTGTTTGCGATTGTCACTGTCTACCTGGACCCGGGTATCAGACTTTAAAGTAATTTTCTCCTGCATAATGACAGAATCAACATCTGCCGGTATCAGGGCGCCGGTCATTACACGAATACACTCATCTTCACCAATAGGTCGGTCGAATGGCTGGCCGGCGAATGCTGTGCCAACAATTTTCAGGACCTTGCTACCGCTTTCAGGAAGATACCGGCTGTTAACAGCAATACCATCCATGGCTGAGTTGTCATGGGCGGGCACATTGACAGGTGATATCAGTGGTTCATGAAGAACCCGGTTTAGACATTCTCTGATGGCAAGTTTTTCATACTGGCGGATGCTTTCTGTGTTGTTGAGAATGTGACTGACTGCTTCGCTAACGGTAATGGCATTGGTTTCAAACGGATCATTGCAGGAGGGGGCTTGTTGCTTCATTTTTTTAATAGGTTTTGTCAGAAGGTTTCAGGCCTGTTGTCGAGTTACCTGAAGATAATCATACACAATAAAATCCTTGATTTCTGAAGGCAGGTTAAGATCAAGCAACGGTATAGAGCCTGGATTTATATCCAACTTGCTGTCGCAGGCAATTGCGATGACATTTTCATCATTTGGGAAAATCAATGGTAACCCCAGGCTAGGGCGGTGTAATTCTATTTTAGGCAAAGAGATTTTTTTAAAGCCTTCAACCAGGATCAGGTCGAGGTTGGCTGTTTCAAAAGGTCGTAACACTTCTTCCAGGTCCGGCTCGGTTTCATTGTTTTCACGTTTGCAGATCCATGCCTTTAAATTACGTGATGCAATCATTACCTGGTCGGCACCTGCTTCGCGCAGGCGGAAGCTGTCCTTGTTGGGTTTATCAATTTCAAAGTTGTGGTGGGCATGCTTGACCATGCCGATACGTAAACCTTCATTTTTCAATAGCGGTAACAGGTGGGTTAATAGCGTGGTTTTACCCGTGCCACTGTATGCGCAAATGCCCAGTACCGGAATCGGAAAAGCATTCATGAGCGCTGCTTCAACTCTGTCTGTAGATTTTCATGTTCCTGCTGCGTATTAATGTTTTTAAAGGTCTCCGGCTGATCAGAAAAATCAGCTAAAGCCATCCTGTGACTGGCATACCAGCGATCAATTTTTCGATCACCGCTTTGTAAAAAACGCATTAGGCTATCAAGAAGACTAACCGGCAGGAGCGCATGTACCGGTTGCAGGCGTGTACCGTCATGAGCAACGGCTATTTCACTGTTTTCTGTTTGCAGTGCCGTAACCAGACGCTTGACATAATCATGAGGAATAAAAGGTCCATCACAGGGCAGCGTGACGATATAATCGGAACGGGCATTTTGCAAGGCTACAGCGAAGCCTGCCAGAGGCCCCTGAAAGTCTTCAAGATTGTCCTGAATAACCGGGAAACCAAATTTTTCATATGTCTCAAGATTACGATTGGCATTTATCAGGATGTTTTCAACCTGGGGGATTATGGCTGTGAGAATATGTTTTATCAGTGGTTGGCCGTTAAATGTCATCAGTCCCTTGTCCGTTCCGGCATATCTTCTGCCTTTGCCACCGGCAAGTATAACTGCGGTAACCTGATGAGTTTCAATCATGCCAGGACTTTTTTAAGCGGGGTTACGTTGTTAGCAATGTATAGGTCATTTATATCTTCATCTACCTTGCGAAGTTGACCTCCTGCTAACTCATACGTGGAATCAAAAAGGTGTTGAAAATGACCACTGTCATGACTGGCAATCGCCAGTGCAATACCCTGTTCTTTTAGCATCTGCATCAGTTGCAGGGATTTTTCTCTGGAAGAAGTGTCGAGATTGGCGGTGGGTTCATCCAGCAACATGGCGCGTGGTTGATGTAACCAGGCCCTGGCTAGGGCAACGCGCTGCTTTTCGCCGCCTGACAAATGCTTCGCCTGGGCATTAGCCAGGTGTTCCAGCCCTGCCCATTCTATAGCCTGCCTGATTTTGTACTGTTTTTCATCCGCAGGCAGTCGCTGAACCGGATAAGCCAGGTTATAGAATACAGAACCTTCGAACATGAACGGCTGTTGATGCAGATACATAATGTTTTTATGTAGTATTTTACGGGCTCGATGCCATTTTATAGATTGACTGTCGATGTTGACCAGTCCCTGATCGGGTTTTTCCAGTCCGGCAAGCACTTTCAGTAAAGTGGATTTGCCGGAACCGTTTTTACCTCTTAATTGCAGGCAATGCCCGGTCTTCAGATGTAACTCGGTATCGTGCAGGATAACGCGGTTACCATAGCGTTTGTTTAGTCCGCTAAAATGAAAGGCGCTGTATTCAGTCATATCGTATGATGTTTGCTGTGATGGACTTTATGCAAAGTCGCGTTGAGTAAAAAGCTTAAAGCCAATAGAACAATGCCTAGTGCAATACCCTGGGCAAACTCTCCTTTGCTGGTTTCCAGGGCTATCGCTGTCGGAATATTCCGGGTGTAGTTTAAAATATTCCCGCCCAGCATCATTGAAGCTCCAACCTCCGCAATGATACGACCAAACCCTGCCAGGAGTGCCGCCAGTATGCCAAAACGCACTTCGCGCAGCAGGGTAAAAAACGCCCGGGCTGGTGAAGCGCCCAGTGTGCGCGCGGTTTCCCAGGCTCTGCGGTCAGTTTGCTGCAGCGAGGAATGCACCATGGCAACCAGAATTGGAAAGCATAATACGATCTGTCCCATTACCATGGCGGACTGTGTAAACAGCAAGCGCCAGTCCCCCAGCGGCCCTTGTCGTGAGAGGATAATGTAAAGCGTCAGACCGACCACCACTGCCGGTACAGATAGTAGCGTACTGAACAGGGACACCAGAAGGCGGCGTCCGGGAAAATGCCCGTAGGCCAGTGCAAAGGCTGTCAGAATGGCAGGTGGCGTTGCGATCAACATGGCGGTTAGCGATACCTGGAAAGAAATGCCAATAATCGCCCATAGCTCCGCATTCCCTGTAAATAACAAGACAAAAGCGTCGTTGATCGTGTTGCCCATAGAGTTCATGGAAAAAAACAATTCATATTATTTTGCATCAGGTATAAACAACTGATTGCCGTTGATTTTAAATTCGCCGATAAGTTTTTGGCCCTTGGCAGAAATAAGCCAGTCAATCAGTGCCTGGGCACCATCATGATTCAGGTCAGGATAACGTGCTTTACTCAAAGCGATGATGCCATAGGGGTTGAAAAGGGTTTTGTCTCCGGCAAACAGCAACTTGGATGCGACCTTATTTTGATACGCCAGCCATGTACCCCGGTCAGCCATCGTATAGGCTTCAAGTTCCGAAGCAATTTGCAGTACTTTGCCCATGCCTTGGCCAACTTCGCGATACCAGTCGCCGGAGGGCTTTATATTAACCGCCTGCCAGAGTTTTAGTTCTTTTTTATTTGTACCAGAGTCATCACCGCGGGAAATGAAGATGCTTTGGCTTTCTGCAATTTTTGTCATCACTTCGCCAACAGTAGTGGCACTTTGAATGCCTGCCGGATCAGAAGCGGGGCCTATAATGACAAAATCATTGTACATAACGTCGTAGCGCCTGTCGCCAAAACCCTGCTCAATGAATTTGTCTTCAGCTGCACGCGCATGAACAAGCACGACATCGACATCACCATCCTGGCCCATGCGTAGTGCCTTACCTGTGCCGACAGCAATAACATGTACCTTGTAACCAGTGTCTTGTTCAAAAACTGGCAACAAAGTTTTAAGCAAACCTGAATTATCAGTACTGGTGGTGGTGGCCAGTTTTATCTTGGTTTCTGAAGCTGACAGTATCTGGGAGGTAACGACTGGGATAATAAGGCAGAGCAGTAAGGCGATTCTTTTAAACATAATTCTACTGTATATTTGTTAATTAAAGCCTTGTTTAGCAAAATAAATGCCAGTACTGTTTGAATTAAGATGGGCGAAATTTATTAACCTGAAAGAGTTATGTATAATTGAGTCGATTAAGGAATCCAAGGTGAAAAAATACTAATAAAATCACCCTGCTTTTCCAGTTTTTTATAAAAACAATTATAAATTGGTTAAAACTGACGCACATTGCAACTTGCTATAGCGTCAAAATATACCATGCTTATAAGATACAAAAATAAAGATCACCAGAGGAAATTATGGATATTGCAGTTAATGGGGGCGGCAGCAAAGATGCTGTGCGCATGTCATCAGTGCTGGTCGTTGATCATGATAAAACATCGCGATACGCGATAGTTGATGGTCTTCAGCAATACTTTGGCCTTGTAGAGTGCGCCGAAACTCTTGCTTCAGCCCAGGCTTTGCATCAGCGCTGCTTCTTTGACCTGATTGTTCTCGAGAGTTGCCTGCCCGATGGCGATGTTATTGACTGGGTGCATCAGCTAAGAGAGCAGGGGGAGTCGACAGCCATCATTTTTACTGCCCCGAAAACCGATGTCGAATTCACCCTGGCAGCTCTGAGGGCTGACGTACATGATTTTCTCCTCAAGCCGATTGATAAAACCCAGCTAAAGTCGGCTCTGGAACGTTTTCTCAGTCTTCAACAGTGCCGTATGGAAAACCAGTTATTGCGCCGGCAGGTAGAGAAAGACTTAAGCTCAACTTCTATCCTGGGAGAATCCAGGCCAATACTTCAGTTGCAGGAGATGATCCAGCGCATTGCCCCCATGCCTTCCACTGTACTTATTGAAGGTGAATCCGGAACCGGCAAAGAACTGGTTGCCCGAGCCCTGCATGACTTGAGTGATAGGCAGGGTAGTTTCGTTCCTGTTAACTGTGGTGGTATGAGTGCCGAGTTGATGGAAAGTGAGCTTTTTGGTCATGCGCGCGGCGCGTTTACCGGTGCGCATCAGGCCAGGGATGGGCTATTTAGTTTTGCCAACAAGGGTACGCTGTTCCTTGATGAAATTGGAGAAATGCCTTTGCCAATGCAGGCTCACCTGTTGCGTGTTCTTGAAGAACATACGGTTCGTCCGGTTGGATCAAACCAGGAGACGGATGTAGATGTGCGCATTGTCGCTGCAACCAACCGTGATTTGGAGCAGTTGGTCCAGGCGGGGCGTTTCCGAAAAGACTTGTTTTACCGTCTCAATGTCATCAGAGTCAGTATGCCGCCGCTGCGCAGTCGGGTAGAGGATATTCCCTTACTTGCCCGGCATTTCTGCAAACATCTCTCGATTGAGCTTGGAGTTAACCCGCCGCAAATCGGTGACAACGAAATCAAGCAACTAACGAACTATGACTGGCCCGGAAATGTCAGGGAATTGAAGAACGTGATTGAGCGTTGCCTGCTGTTAAATCATTCACCGAGTTATTGCCTGGGATTGCCCAGGGAAACTGAAAAATCTCCTGTTGATGAGGCACAGGATCTATTGCTGTCAAGCGTCGAAAAACAGCACATTCTTAAGGTTCTGGATATGGAAAGTGGCAACAAGTCTGCTGCCGCCAGGCAGTTGGGCGTTTCCAGAAAAACGCTGGAACGCAAGTTTAAGGCCTGGGGTATGGAGTTTAACTGAGTTTAGTCATCACCCCAGATTAACTCACCAGCATTGGTTAAATCGTATCCGGTTAATTGTTCTGCATAGCTTTGGCAGGGCTGCGAGCGAATCCGGCTGACAAGTTCCTGAAACAGTCGGCGAAACCAGATGTCCCGGGTCATGACCAAATCAAAAGATTCCCAGCCAAATGGAATAAATTCCAGGCCAAACTCATGAGCCGCTGAACGGGCACCTGGCGCAACATCGGCCTGTCCCATAACGATAGCAGCGGCAGCTTCACGTTCAGATAAGGCTGTAATCGTTGAGGTCAGGTTTTCACTGTTCAATCCAAAGCCACTGAGCATTTCCATTAAAAAGCGTTGAGCGCCAGCCCCACTTTGGCGCAATGCCCAGCGATAACGCTGTTCGAACAGCGGTTCAGGGTTGTTGACATGCTCTTGCAGTCTGGGATGAATCATCAGTCCCTGTTCACGACGAAAAGCATGAATCAGTACCCACTGGCGATGATGGGAATAATGATGGAGCAATGCAGGGTGACGCATGTGGCTTTCTGTTTTCGGCCCCCAGTGAATGCCACAAATATCAGCACGGTTTGACTGCAGCAGTTCCAGTCCCATTCGTGTTCCGGATGTGCTGTAACTTATCAGGGCGCGGTTGCCGACATCCTGGGTAAACTGCATGACAATGCGGTAAAGCAGCGGGTCGTCACTGCCAGCAATTACCAGGCGGTCTGTCATCAGACCGCCATGCGTGGAATTTAGCATCCAGCGATCGACCAGTTCCCGTGGAAACATCCACTTGCCTGTTACCTTGGTCGCCGGGATTTTCTGTTCGTTGACCAGGGAGTAAATTTTCTTCTCGTTCAGTTGCAGGTACTCGGCAACTTCCCTGACGCTCATGAACATGCTTGAAGAGTTTTGTTGTTGTAACACCGCGGACATGATCAGGCTCTTTGCTGCTGGATGTCGCCAGCTGCATTTAACGACGTACGCGGTTGCGGTACGGCATCAAAAACAATATTTTCGACACCGTTATATACCAGGAAATGCTGGCCTTTGGCTCGGGCTATGAGTGTTACGCCAACTTTGCGGGCCAGTTCCAGTCCCATCTGGGTAGCGCCAGAACGTGACAATAACAGGGGAATGCCCATCTGGGCGACCTTGATGACCATTTCCGATGTGAGTCGCCCGGTGGTGTAAAAGATGCTGTCATTGCCATTTATGTCGTTTAACCACATATGGCCGGCAATGGCATCAACTGCGTTGTGTCGCCCGACATCTTCAATAAAAACCTTAATATCGGTGTCATGACACAAGGCGCAGCCATGCACTGCACCGGCACGCTTGTAGATCTCATTGTGCTGATTAAGGGTTTTGAGCAGTCCATAGATGCGGGACTGCTGTATGGTGTTTTGTGGCAGGTTGATTTTATCAAGGTCGTCCATGAGGCTGCCAAATACCGTGCCCTGGCCGCATCCGGTCGTAACGGTCTTGCGTTCAAGTTTTTCATCCAGTCCGGATATTGCTTCATGTGTGGTGATGGCGGCAGCCTGGGTTTCCCAGTCAACCTGGATGGCGCTGATGTCATGGATGTTTTTGACAATCCTCTGGTTGCGTAACCAACCGAGTACCAAAAGTTCGGGTTGGCAGCCCAGTGTCATCAGCGTGACGATTTCTTTCTTGTTAAGAAAAAGTGTTAAAGCGCGTTCGGCGGCGAGGTGTCCCTGTCTTTTATTGCCAAATTCATCAAATGCCTCGACTTCTATCGAGGCATCAAGTCCCTCATTAGTCATCAAAGGTTTGGCAGAGGAGTCCACTCAGCCCCCTGTAGCATTCATATGACGCAAAATGATCGGTTGTTCATTCAGGTTGAACTCGTGTCCTTTAGGTTTGATTTTCATCGCATCGATGATGGCCTGTTTTAACGCATTGTCATCTCCCGGGTTGGCGCGGATAACGTGACGCAGATCGACAGAGTGTTCCTGTCCAAGACAGAGTAGTAAGCGTCCTTCTGCAGTGACACGTACGCGGTTGCAGCTGTCACAGAAATTGTGGGAGTGCGGTGAGATAAACCCTATGCGGCTGTTGTGGTTGTCACTGAAATGATAATAGCGCGACGGGCCGCCTGTTTGCTCGGTGCTGGGTAGCAGTTCATATTCATCAGACAGATCGTTGAGGATCTGGTGGCTTGAATAAAAGGCTTCAGCCCGGCCATGGTCTTCGATGATGCCCATCGGCATTTCTTCAATGAAAGATATATCCATGTCGCGTTCGCGAGCAAAACGAACCAGGTCGAGCACTTCATCGTGATTGCGGTTTTTAAGGATAACCGCATTGAGTTTGATTTTATCGAAGCCCGCTTCAAGTGCGGCATCAATACCTGCCAAAGTTTTTTGAATATCGCCGTTGCGGGTAATTTTCCTGAAACGGTCGGCCCTGACAGAATCCAGGCTGATATTGATACGGGTGACACCTGCATCCCGTAACTGTTGCACCAGTGATTCGGATCTTGTTGACGCCAAGATCGACAAATGCCTGCCCAATTTGAGACATTTCTTCCAGGGTAAGCAGCTGGTTGCGGGGCACAAATGTCATATTTTCAGACATGCAGTAGACACAACGTAAATTGCAGCGGTCAGTGACCGACAGTCTTACGTAGGACACATGACGTCCGAATTTATCCACCAGCATTGGTTTTGTTGATGTATCTCTGGCCTGGTCAGTCATAAGTATGTGCTTTTGTCAGAAGTCTAAAAATTAAGTCGAGGATAACAATTCCGTGATAATTAAAGCCCCGACAACAGGATAACCAGAATTGTGAGCAAATTTCGTACCGTATGCAAAGCCTCGTTAATTCAGGTAATTCAGGTAATTAATGAAGATTGAGTGGTTTGTAATGTCCCATTTTGATGTTTGGCTGAGACATTTTGACGCAATTTCTTTCAGGTGACATTTTTGGATTATTTTCAGTTTGTTGTGTTTTCTCGGGTTTTTCCAAGATTTATCCCTAATTTATCCCGGATCTATCCAGGTGATCGGGATTGGTATGTTCTTTGCGATAGACAGGATTTGTTTCATTTATTTTGAGAAGTCAAATTGCCCGATATTGTCCCTGATGACAGGTCCAGAAATTCGCTGCCCTCGAGTATGCCGGTTTCGGTATTCATGGAGTCCAGTCCTTCCAGTTCGCCCTGGGCGGATGCCTACTGGAAAGCAGTCGGTGTGACTGTTGGCCAGCAGGCTGATAATGAGGGACATGGGGCGCGCCTGGTTTTTCAGGATAAAGGCCTGAATCGTTATATTTACAGCGGTTTTGAGTTGAAGCTTTACGTGGATCAGTGTGAAAGCTATTACCACAACCTGGTTTCGCCTTACCCCAAGTGCTACGTCATTACCGAACTCAGCGAGGACAATGTGCCTGTGCCGATTCTAGTCAGTATGAGTTTTGATGAGGCACATGCTTACCTGGAAGGGGATGATCAGATCTACGCAGTTGAAATTCCACCTGAAGTGTATGTCTGGACCGAAGCTTACATTATCGCCAATTACTTCCCCGAGAAAAAAACCAAGCGCAAGTTTATTGACTGGAAAGCCGAGGCGACGGCCAGAGCTAAATCATCGTGAACAGTGGCAAGCCAGACACGAATGAAGGCTTTTTGTCGCGCTGGTCAAGACGAAAACTGAGCCCCGAACAGAGCGACAATGCCAACTCGCTCGAGTCTCCGGTGGATGAATTGGCTGTGAATGATACAGCTGTGCTCGACGCCGATGAGAGGCAATTGCCAATGGTTGAGCCTATGGTTGGTCAGGGTGCCGAACAGCATGCCGAGCCGCCGGTTCTCACCGATGAAGACATGCCACCGATAGAATCCCTGAATGAAGCTTCAGATTTTTCAGGATTTATGTCGCCCGGCGTCAGTGATGAACTCAGAAAGCTTGCATTGCGTAAACTTTTTAGCGCAACGGCATTTAACGTGGTCGACGGACTTGATGACTACGATGAGGATTTCACCACGTTTGAAAAGCTCGGTGACATCATCACCTCAGATATGCGTTATCAGATGGAGCGCGTGGCTGAGTCTCTGGAAGATGAAAGTGATTTGTCAGAGGTCGATGAGGTGGAAGACGTCGCCAGCCAGGCAACAAAACCGGATGAAATCGAGGCAATCGAAAACGAAACCCAAACTGAGGCTAAACCGCAGCTTGTTGCAGAGGAATCTGCAGACCTGGAAAACTCTGAGCCTCTATTGAGCTGGAACGATAACCAGGAAATACCTGAAGAGAAGAAGCATGACAGAAAATAACCTGACAGCCAGACAGGCTGCATTGAACGCAATGGCAAAGATGGGGGTTGAGCCAACCGGCCTGGTGCGCTATCAGTCACGTGGCAGGGTGGCAATCATTGGCGGCGACGAAGCGGCAGAGTTTGCGCCGCGCATGCAGTTGCCGCTTCAGGCCCAGGTGATTCTGTTGTCGGGTAATGACGAGCCCGGTAAACCCAC
>JARRJW010000027.1:0-7164 GCA_037388785.1 Gammaproteobacteria bacterium | reverse complement strand
GTGGGTTGTCGAAACATTAATATTTCCGGCCATCTCGGCAGTTTCAGCATAAGTCTGGGCGACCCGGAAAAACCGAGTTTTGAAAAGCTATCCGTGGATATTATCGTCGATCTCAGTCCCGAACCCTTGCTGCAAATGCCATTGAAGCCGCTGGGTTACATTTGTTCTGACCTTGAGGAATCCAGTTTGAGCAGGGTCTTGATCGAAGTCGAATCGCTGGTTGGTACATTTGAAAAGCCCCGCTTTTTCAATTACGACCCGGGTTTGTGTGCTCATGCCCGAAACGGACATACTGCCTGTACGCAATGCCTGGATGCCTGTCCGGCTGAGGCAATTAGCAGCCTTGCTGAGCGGGTGTCTGTTGATCCCTATCTTTGCCAGGGAGGCGGTATCTGTGCAACTGTCTGCCCTTCCGGCGCGATGCAATACAGTTATCCCGCGGCGGGTGACCTGCTGTCAAAAGTGAAAACTTTGCTTAAGGTCTACAGGCAGCAGGGTGGTGAAAATCCGGAACTGGTGTTTGTCGCTGAAGCTGACTTCGAGAAGCTGCCCCTGCTGGCAGATAACCAGTTTGCCATCGAAGTTGAAGAGCTGGCGAGTGTCGGTATGGAGGCCTGGCTGAGTTGCCTGGCTTATGGTGCCAGCCACATCAGTCTGGTATTGACTGGAAGCGAGGCGCCTGTAGTGGTTGATGCACTTGAACAGCAGGTTATGACCAGCAGCGAAATACTTGTCGCGATGGGCTACCCGGCATCAGTGATTAAGTTAACCGCGTTGGCAGACGTGTCATCCTCTGTAGAAGTGAGTATGCCTGAAATCACGGCAACAGCTTTCTCAGCCGCTGGCGGCAAGCGCCAGACGGCCTACATGGCCATCGATTATCTTTACAGTCAGGCAGTAAACGGCCAGGCACAGCAGCCTGTTCCCGAAGTCAGCCTGACAGAAGGGGCACCTTTTGGTGCAGCCCAAGTCAGTGCTGAGCGTTGCACGTTGTGCCTCTCATGTGTAAGCGCCTGTCCCGGGAAAGCCTTGATGGAAGGGCAGGATTCACCGCAGTTACGTTTTATCGAACAAAACTGCATTCAATGCGGTATGTGCACGCTGACCTGCCCCGAGGATGCGATTTCGATTTCGCCAAGGTTGTTGTTTGAGCACGATAAACGAAAAACACCCCGGGTTCTGTTTGAGGAAGAACCCTTTAATTGCGTGTCCTGCGGCAAGCCTTTCGCGACTCATTCGGTTATCGATCGCATGACCGAACGGCTCAAGGGACACTGGATGTATAACGATGAAAGGGCCATGCGACGCCTTCAGATGTGTGAAGACTGCAGGGTTGTGGATGTGGTTCAGGATGAGGCTGCGATGCAGGCAGGGCTTAACCCGATTAATCGCCAGTAATATTTTTGGCTCTGAGCCCGATTTGTTGTTGATGTCTTGCGCAGGCAGGGTGTGTCGAAATGATTAACTGCGGCATCCTGTCGCGACGTTTTGTCCTGGTTTTTTCTGGCTGAAAGGCCTTGTTGTAATTTTTGTTCATTATTTGTCATTTTAATTCGCCAAATTTTGGCTTGGTCATTGCTATGAAAGAGTCTATGCAAACACAAACTGAATTGTTACCTGACAACGAAGATTTCTCATCGGCGCTGATTGCTGAACCCGAAATGTATTCAGCACCAGTCAGCGATGAAGATCAACACCGCTCGGCTGCTTACAGTTTGCTGGCAGCTTTATTGAGGCAGCCTCCCGATACCGAAATCCTCCAGCACGTCGGCCAGTTCGCGGAAGTCCAACCGGAGAACGATGATCTGTCAATTGCGATGAACATGCTTGGCCTTTCAGCCTCATCGAGCAAGCTGGATGTTCTTGATGATGAATTTCATGCCCTGTTTATAGGACTGGGACGAGGCGAACTCGTGCCTTTCGGCACCTGGTACCAGACAGGATTTCTGATGGAACGCCCACTGGGCATCCTCAGGGAGGATTTAAAGAAGCTGGGTTACGAACGCGATGATGGTGTGCACGAACCTGAAGATCATATTGCTGCACTGTGCGAGGTAATGGCCATGCTGATTCTTGATGGCAGGTCGCATGGTGTTCAGCAGAATTTTTTTAACGTGCATCTGCAATCCTGGGTATCGAAGTTTTTCAACGATCTTGTGAATGCTGACAATGCCAGTTTTTACCGATCTGTCGGACGTTTTGGCCTGGCCTTCAGTGCGTTTGAAGAGCGCTACTTTTCAATGCAGGCCTGAAATTATTATTTGAAATTATTGTTACGTTGCTGCCCCCTATTGCAAGTGGAGAGAGTTATGAAAAAAACAGAAGACAAGCCTGATAACAGCCGCAGAAAATTCCTGCAGGGTGTGGCGAGTACCGGTGCCGGTACTGCAGTGGCTGCCCTGATTCCCGGATCGGCAACAGCTGCTGCTGAGCAAAGTGAGCCTGAAAAGAAACCTCAAGGTTATCGTCTGACCCAGCATATTCTCGATTATTACAAAAGCACAGCCAGTTGAGCTGTTTGAGAATGAATGGTTTGTACTGAGATTAAGTCAATCGCCTGATCAACAAAGATATCGATATAGAGACCAAGCCCATGAAACTTAGAAAAGTATCTGACAAGGTAATAGAAACCCCCGCAAGTGAGAATGCCTCTTCAAAAGGTCAGGCAATCAGCCGACGTACCTTTTTACGTAACTCAAGCCTGATGGCAGGTGGTGCTGCCCTGGGAGCGGGATTGGCACCTGGAATGATGAAGCGCGCCAATGCGGCTACCGAAAAGTCCACGGCCCCGGTGGAAACACGTAAAACCATTTGTTCTCACTGTTCCGTCGGCTGTGGCATCGTTGCCGAGGTACAAAATGGTGTATGGACTGGCCAGGAACCGGCTTTTGATCATCCCTTCAATCGCGGTGCACATTGTGCCAAAGGTGCTGCGCTCAGGGAGCATGGTCATGGTGAGCGTCGTCTGAAATACCCGACCAAGCTTGTTGATGGCAAATGGAAGCGTGTCTCCTGGGATGAGGCGATTAATGAAATTGGTGACAAGATTCTCTCGATTCGTGATCAGTCCGGTCCGGATTCCGTTTACTGGCTGGGTTCAGCCAAACATAATAACGAACAGGCATACCTGTTCCGTAAAATGGCGGCCATGTGGGGTACCAACAACGTCGACCACCAGGCCCGAATCTGTCATTCCACCACGGTAGCCGGTGTAGCCAATACCTGGGGTTATGGTGCGATGACCAACTCCTATAACGATATCCACAACTCCAAGGCCATTTTGCTTATCGGTTCCAACCCGGCTGAAGCTCATCCGGTGGCATTGCAACATATTCTTAAAGCCAAAGAAGAAAACAATGCGCCGGTGGTTGTGATCGATCCGCGTTTCACCCGCACAGCAGCGCATGCTGATCATTTCCTGAAGATACGCCCGGGTTCAGATATCGCTATTATCTGGGGCATGATGTGGCATATCTTTAAAAACGGCTGGCAGGACGAGCAGTTTATTTCGCAGCGCGTCTTCGGCATGGATGATGTCAAGAAAGAAGTTGAAAAATGGACGCCCGACGAGGTTGAGCGTGTGTCCGGTGTTGGTGAAGCAGAGGTCTATGCCGCGACCAAGGCGATGGCGAAAAACCGGCCAGGTACATTTATCTGGTGCATGGGCGGTACCCAGCACACTATTGGTAATAATAACACCCGTGCTTACTGCGCCTTCCAGCTGGCGCTGGGTAATATGGGTGTGTCCGGTGGCGGTGCAAATATTTTCCGTGGCCACGATAACGTGCAGGGTGCTACTGACCTGGGTGTGCTGGCCAACACGCTGCCCGGTTATTATGGTTTGTCTGCCGGTGCCTGGGGACACTGGTCAAGGGTCTGGGACCTGGATCCTGACTGGGTCAAGGGCAGGTTCGACTCTGGCAGTTACGAGAAGAGTAAGGATAAAGATGTTCCGGTCATGAATACCAAGGGTATTCCTGTGTCGCGCTGGATCGATGGCGTGCTTGAAGACAGCGCTAATATGGCTCAGAAAGACAATCTTCGTGCGATGTTCTTCTGGGGGCATGCGCCCAACAGCCAGACCCGTGGACCGGAAATGAAGACAGCCATGGAAAAACTTGACCTGCTGGTTGTCGTCGATCCCTACCCGACGGTCTCAGCGATCATGCATGACCGTACCGATGGCGTTTACCTGCTGCCCGCGACAACGTGAGAAAGTCATTGATCCTTTGTTTGAATCAAAACCTGACCACGTCATCATGTACAAGCTGGCGAAGAAAGTTGGTATGGCCGATCAGATGTTTAAGAATATTAAGGTCGAAGGTGAAGAGCCGCTTATTGAGGATATTACCCGCGAATTTAACAGTGGCATGTGGACCATCGGCTACACAGGGCAAAGTCCAGAGCGTCTCAAGCGTCAGATGGAGAATTGGGGTACCTTTGATTTTACCTCGCTTAAGGCAGAAGGCGGTGCCTGCGACGGTGAGTTCTACGGAATGCCGTGGCCGTGCTGGGGGACACCAGAAATGGGTCATCCGGGCACACCCAATCTCTACGATGGCAGTAATTCGGTAGCTGATGGCGGCCTGACTTTCCGTGCCCGTTTCGGGGTTGAGTATGAAGGTACCAACCTGCTTGCCGAAAATTTCTATTCCAAGGGGTCCGAAATCAAGGACGGTTATCCGGAATTTACCGATGCTGTACTCAAGAAACTCGGCTGGTGGGATGACCTGACCGATGAAGAGAAGAAAGCTGCTGAAGGCAAAAACTGGAAAACCGATTTAAGTGGGGGCATTCAGCGTGTCGCAATCAAGCATGGCTGTGCACCGTTTGGCAATGCCAAGGCACGTGTCAAGGTGTGGACCTTCCCGGATCCTGTGCCTATTCACCGTGAGCCGCTGTATACCAATCGCCGAGATCTTGTTGAGAAATACCCGACTTATGAAGATCGCAAGTCGTTCTGGCGCTTACCCACCCGCTACGAGTCGATTCAGGCGAAGGATTATTCCAAGGATTATCCACTGATTCTGACATCCGGACGCCTGGTTGAATACGAAGGTGGTGGTGATGAAACCCGCTCCAATCCCTGGCTGGCAGAACTGCAGCAGGACATGTTTGTAGAGATTCATCCACGTGATGCCAACAACGCTGGTATCAAGGATGGAGATGATGTCTGGGTGGAAGGAGCCGAGGGTGCAAAAGTCAAGGTCAAGGCTATGGTTACCCGTCGCGTTGCTGCGGGTGTCACCTTCATGCCTTTCCACTACGGTGGTCATTTCCAGGGTAAGGATCTTCGTCACAAGTATCCTGAAGGTTCGGATCCCTATGTCCTGGGTGAAGCCTGTAACACCGCTTTTACCTACGGTTATGACTCGGTAACACAGATGCAGGAAACCAAGTGCAGCCTGTGTCGCATCAGTAAAGCTTAATTAAAGAGGATAATATTATGGCGCTAATGAAATTTTACTGTGATGCCGAACGCTGCATTGAATGTAATGGTTGTGTCACTGCCTGTAAGAATGAAAACGAGGTACCCTGGGGGGTCAATCGCAGACGCGTGGTAACGATCAAGGACGGCGAGCCTGGAGAGAGGTCACTCTCAGTTGCCTGTATGCATTGTACAGATGCCCCCTGTTCAGCGGTTTGTCCGGTTGACTGCTTTTACACAACCGAAGATGGCGTGGTTTTACACGACAAGGATATTTGTATCGGGTGTGGTTACTGCTTTTACGCGTGTCCGTTTGGTGCACCACAGTTCCCCGAGATGGGCGCTTTTGCATCACGCGGCAAAATGGATAAATGTACTTTCTGTGCCGGTGGACCGGAAGAGGATAACAGTGCTGCAGAACGCAGCAAGTACGGGGCTAACCGTCTGGCCGAGGGCAAGTTGCCATTATGTGCCGAAATGTGTGCCACCAAGGCACTGCTTGCCGGTGATGCCAACGTGGTCTCCGATATTTATCGCAAACGCGTGATCAATCGCGGTGCCAGCGTGATGGAGTGGGGCGTAAGTTACCAGAATGGTTCATTACGTGCTTCGCGCGATATGCAGGGTAAAGGCACTTCTGAAGAATAATATTGCTAACCTGCCTGCCATTTGTTGCGAATGGCAGGTAATAAAGGAGTGATTTTTCATGCTAACTGCATTGGAAATGCGACTTTCCTCAATTTCCGGCTATGTAATGGGGCTGTTGCTTATGCTTCTTCTGTCAGCTGCCTTGCCGTTACAGGCTGCTGATTCTGCAAAAGTACAAGTCAACCCAATCCAGGTACCCAATCCGGCAACAGATCTCTGGCGAGAAGTTCGACAGCGAAATGCCGTCAGCCAGGGAAATACCCAGGTGCGTGGCACCGATACGGAGCAGTTAATACTGGCCAGTGGTGAAGAGTTTCGCGACTACCGTCTGGATTACCTGATCCCCTATGCATCCTATGCGATTGCCGGTGTCCTGATTTTGCTGCTGGCCGTATACATTGTTAAGGGCCGTATCAAGATAGAAGGCGGTGAATCAGGCCAGAGGATTAAACGTTATTCTGACTATGAACGCGTGCTTCACTGGAACATGGCAATCCTGTTTATCTTTCTTGCGATCACCGGCCTGATACTTTTACTTGGACGTTCGGTGATTTTGCCACTGTTTGGCCACGAGGCATTCAGTGTGATTGCCAGTCTCTGCAAAGAGGGACACAATCTTTTCGGTCCACTGTTCCTGGTGGCGAGTGTGTTGTTTTTCCTGAGTTTTGCAGTCAGAAATATCCCCAAGGCGGTGGATTTTATCTGGGTGCTTAAAGGTGGCGGTATCATCGGTGGTCACGCCAGTGCGGGTTATTTCAATGCTGGCGAAAAAATCTGGTTCTGGTTACTGATGGCCGGCGGCCTGATGCTTTGTACAACGGGTATAATGTTGATCTTTCCAAACTTTGAACAGGGGCGTGACCTGATGCAGATTGCCCTGGTGCTTCATGGAATTGGGGCATTGATCCTGATCGTCGTTTCCTTTGGTCACATGTATATTGGTTCTATTGGTATGGAAGGCAGCCTGGATGCGATGACGAGTGGGCATGTGGATGCGAACTGGGTGAAACATCACCATGATCTCTGGTATGACGAAGTAATCGAGCAGAGCAGCAAGAATAATAATCAGACCTGAAAAGGAGAGTAAG
>JARRJW010000026.1:0-9479 GCA_037388785.1 Gammaproteobacteria bacterium | reverse complement strand
CAAATTGGATTAGGCGAATTACTGATTGAACTGGCACTGATGCCGTTGATTGCATTTCTTGTTGGTATGATGATGGTTTTAATGATGCGTCGTGTTGGCGCACGTTTGCAGCGCCGTGTCGGACCACCATTTTTTCAGCCTTTGTACGATATTATCAAGCTGCATTCCAAGGAAACTCAAATATCTCATGGCCTGATTCATGAAATAGGCATCATCATGGCAGTGGGCGGCTATATTGCTGCAGAAACCCTTTTACCGGTACCCGGAATGAATGGCATCGCAGAGAAAGGCGGTTTGATAACTCTTCTGTATGTCATGATGATACCTTCACTCGGGCTGGCACTGGGAGTGGGGCAGTGTGCAAATCCCAATGGTTCCATCGGCATTTCCCGTGCATTAACGGCGATGCTTGCCTATGACATTCCATTCGTAATCGTGATGGCAGGTGTAGCCTTTGTATACGGGTCCACCAACCTGGTTGAAGTCGTCCAGTTACAGCAGGCCGGGGGTATTACTTCATGGGGCATAGTTGAAATGCCCTTCATGGCACTGGCCGGACTGTTTGCTTTACAGGGCATGCTCGGCAAACAGCCTTTTGAGGTTTACGTGGCACCTGCTGAAATAGCCACCGGCCCTATGGTGGAAATGGGTGGTAAGTTTCTCGGCGGTCTGTTTGTGATGCAGTGTTTTCAGCTGTATACCGCCAGTGTGCTTTATGTCACGCTATTTTTAGGTGGTGGCGAAAACTGGCTGTTTCTATTAATTAAGGCATTTGCGGTATTGTTAATACCATTTTCAATTGCCTTCATATTTCCACGTTTCAAAACAGATGACCTGGTACGCCTGATGTGGAAATGGCCTGTACTACTTGGCTTGATAGGCCTGGTACTGATTAACTATCGCTAGCGAGGCTGTTATGAAAGAGTTTCCGATACCCGTACAAGCAGCTGATCAACCTGACACTAAAAAGGGTGGCAATATTTTCAGCAGTGTTTTTGATGAACTTGTCAGGTTTGCTCAGTCACGTTCGCTGTTCATGCTGCACTATTGTACCGGCTGTGGCGCAATTGAACTGCCACCGGCTATGACTTCGCGGTTTGATATGGAACGCCTTGGAATCCAGCCTATGGTCACTCCCAGGCAGGCTGACATTTTATTAATCACAGGCTATGTCTCTGTAAAAACCCTGAAACGTGTGATCCTGACCTATGAACAAATGAATTCACCGAAATATGTCATTGGCATCTGCTCCTGTACCGTCAATGGCGGCATGTACTGGCAAAGTTACGCTACTGCCAAAAAGCTCAATGACTATATGCCTGTGGATCTGTACATCGCCGGTTGTATGCCACGTCCTGAAGCTGTCATATCAGGTTTGCGCCAACTCATGGAAAAGATCAAAAACGGTGAAGCTAACAGCTGGCAAGACTACTACAAAAACTATGACTATTATCTCGGCAATCAACAGCGCCTGTTTGGTGAAAACTGGCAAACACCCACTGACATTATTGGTGAATCAAAACATTACAAACTGCATTCTGCCAGTACTGAAGGGGAACACACTGCGTTACTGGAAAAACATCAACGCCCGTTGCAACCTCTTGAAATGCGTCTTGGCCTGTCTGAAGGCAAAGTGGAGAAGCTCTGATGGAAAATCCGGTTCAACTTGAAACGCTCTTAAACCAGGTCGCTAACATAGAGATCAACAATCACACCCAGCGTCGCATGCGTGTTGATGTACCGTCCAAGGAACTGCCGGCTGTACTTGAACTCCTTAAAGGTCGTGCCGGCTTCATGCATCTATCTGCGATTTCCTGTGTTGACTGGATTGAAGAAAACCAATTCGAGCTGGTTTATCACCTATGGTCCAACCAGGTTTCGACACTGGTTTCAGCTCATATCCGAATCGATCGCGATCCCGGTGTTTATCTTTCAGTTTATGACCTGTACACCCCGGCCGCATTCTGGGAAAGGGATATTCATGAAATGTACGGTGTATTTTTTGAAGGTAGTCCGGATATGGAAAAATTTATTCTTACCGAGTGGGACGGACCACCACCGATGCGCAAGGAGTTTGATTCAGAAGCCTGGGTCAATGACCATTTTGACTGGCAAAACTATAGACCTGACTGGCTTAAGGAACTTGAGAGCGAGGGTGGTGGGATCGCTATACTGCCTGACGAGCAACGTTTTAGCCGAAAATCACATGACTAAAAACGGATAGTCGAATGAGAGCCGAAAATTACGAACCGAAGCAGCATCCACCAAGCCATGAATATGAACTGAACTTCGGGCCAAACCATCCGGGTATTGAAGGTAACTATGCTCTGAAAGTGAAGTTACATGGTGATACCGTTGTTTCCGCAAGGGCCGATGCCGGTTATCTGCACCGGGGTTTTGAAAAACTCATGGAGCAACGCCTGTGGATTCAAAATATTGCGCTGGTTCCACGTATTTGTGTACCCGACCCGTCACCGATGGAAGTGGCTTATTCAATGGCAGTAGAAGAGTTATGCGGTCTTGATGTGCCGGAAAGGGCGCAATGGTTGCGGGTTATGCAGCTTGAGATGTCTCGCATTACTGCCCATCTTTTTTATTTTGGCGGACATGCTGCCACTACAGGCATGTACAACCCTATGTTCTGGGGTGTGGCTGACAGAGACCTGGTGCTCGATCTTTTCGAGGAATTAACCGGGGGCCGGGTTTACAGCATCTACAATATGCCCGGTGGTGTTCGGCGCGATATTCCTGAGGGATTTCTTGAGCGTTTATCCAGGTTACTTGATTACCTTGATTCCAGGCTACCTGAATATGACAACCTGTTTTTCACCAATCATGTTTTCATTAATCGCGCCAGGGGTACTGGCAAAATGTCACAGAAACAGGCATTGGACTGGGCTGTTACCGGCCCCAATCTGAGGGCAGCCGGTTTGGAATTTGATGTGCGCCGTGATGATCCATACCTGGTTTATGACCAACTGGAGTTTGATATACCAGTTGAAAAAGGTGGCGATGCTCTTGCCAGAACTTTGGTTAGACGCAGCGAACTTCAGCAAAGTATTCGTATTCTCAGGCAGATTATTCAGCGATTGCCATCCATAAAAGGACCAATCCGCGCCCCTATTCCAAATCCGTTAGCCTGGAACGTACCTGCTGGAGAAGCCTACGTTCGGCTCGAATCCTCTAAAGGAGAGCTTGCGTGGTACGTGGTATCCAATGGTGGACAAAAACCCTATCGTGTTCATGTCCGTGGGCCTTCTTCAATGCATGCTGTGCAGGTACTGGAAAACCTGGCAAAAGGTTCGCGCCTGGAAGATGTTGCTCAAATCATGTTTTCTCTCGATGCCTGCCCGCCGGAAGTGGATCGATAATCAGGAGTTGCCGCGATGAGTAGTGCAGATACGAAAAAGAAAGATATCGATTACAATAGTAACGGCTCGGTTTTAAACCCGTTAAAAGCACTGTCTTTTTATGCAAAAAAACCGGTTACTGAAAAACTCGAGCCCCGTATTGCGGCGGATCGCTACCGGGGTTTTCATATCAATGACTGGGAAAAATGCATTGGTTGCTCAACCTGTCAGAAGGTCTGCGACAATGCGGCCATCACCATGATCAAGGTGCCGTCACAAAAAGAAGATCCGTTAAATGGTATCCGTAATCTCCGTCCTGCAATTGACTATGGACGCTGCTGCTGGTGTGCGCTGTGTGTCGATCTTTGTCCTACCGGATCAATTTCCCTCTCACGTGAATACGTGCATACCTGTTATGACGAGCAACTTGACAGTTATTTTCTGCTACCTGATCCGAATGGCATGCATAACCAGGATTTTGGGGTAGGTTGGGACAAGACTGAAGAAAATGACCTGGTCGACCATGACCGGCAGGTCATGGCGGAGCGTTCCCCCGAGTCGCGCTCTGATAACTTTGATGAAATCGTTGATGGTTATGACAAGCAGCAGGCCATTATCGAAGCTTCCCGCTGTGTTCAGTGTGGAATGTGCCATGATGCCTGTCCGACCCATATGCATGCCCCCGAATATATCCGATCTATCTGGTCAGATGATCTTGAAGAAGCGGTAAGGCAGATTTACCGAACCAATCCATTTGCTCATACCTGTGGCAGGGTATGTACCCATCGTTGTGAAACAGCCTGTTCCATTGGCAAGCGGGGTGAACCGATTGCCATTCGCTGGCTAAAGCGCTATGCCGTAGACGCCTTATCGCATGATCAGATCAAGGATATCGTGCTCAAAGATGTCAACCAAGACGCCAGTGGATACAGCATTGCCATCATTGGTGCAGGACCGGCCGGTCTGACAGCCGCATTTGATCTGGCAAAACTCGGTCACAAGGTAACCGTATACGAAGGACTGGACAAACCTGGTGGTATGCCGAGATATGGTATTCCAGCTTATCGTTTGCCTTTCGACAAACTCGATGATGATATTAATGTGATTAAAGCTGCCGGCGTTGAAATCAAGTGCAATACCTGGATTGGCAAAGATATTCAGCTTGATGATTTAAAAAAGAAAAATGACGCCGTTTTATTGTCGCTGGGCCTGCAGTTGGGACGGTCAACAAGAATCCCGGGGGCCGATCACAAGCAGGTTCAAAAAGCCGTAACTCTGCTCAGAAAAATTGCTGAAGGTGAAAAAATCCCTGTACCCAAGGCCGCGGCCATCATTGGTGGCGGTAACGTGGCGATGGATATTGCCCGCAGCCTGGCCAGGTTACAAAAACAGGAGTACGGGCAGGTCGCCATCACAGTAACGGCCATGGAAAGTTTTGAGCACTTTCTCGCAGATCCTGAAGAAGTTAAAGAAGCCCAGGAAGAAGGCGTAGTTATCCTGCCTAGCCGTGGTCCGCAGGAATGTATTCTGAAAAATAATTCCCTGATTGGTTTAAAAACACACAGGGTACTTTCCATTTTTGATGAACAGGGAAGATTTGCACCCCATTTCGATGCGAGCGATGAAATCTGTCATGAATGCGAAACCATTGTTGAAGCTATCGGTCAAATGACCGACGTCGAACTCCTTGGCGAAGAACTGACAGAAAAACTGGAATGGCAACGTGGCCGATTACAGGTTGATACCAACTGTCGAACTTCTGAGTCTTGGCTATGGGCTGCAGGAGATATGGTTCGTGGGCCTGATGTTGTTCATGCGGTTGCAGATGGTCATGCTGTATCGAAAAGTATCGATGAATACCTGAAAACGCTTCAGACGGAGAAGAGCTCATCATGACAGCAGAAGGTTTTGTACAAAGCGCTGAAAAGCTCCAGAAAATGAAAACGCTGGATGAAATTCTTAGAACGGCCGCTTCATTTGAACATACGGCGAAAAATTTCTATACCG
Organism: Gammaproteobacteria bacterium; assembly: GCA_037388785.1. Taxonomy (GTDB): domain Bacteria; phylum Pseudomonadota; class Gammaproteobacteria; order Chromatiales; family Chromatiaceae; genus JABDQZ01. The sequence continues at coordinate 4,122 of JARRJW010000026.1, read as the reverse complement.
ATCTAATTCCCAAAGTCAGTAAACGTATTCGCTGGCTGGTTGAAGAACTGGCGGCTGAAGAAGAGCAGCACTATAAACTGTTCACGGCATTATCAGAAAAAATTGTCGGCGATACCAGTCTGCAGATAAAAGTCAGCACCCCGGCATCAGACGGAAAATTCACCGATTGCCTGCATGTTCCCGAACTGGGCGATTCACCAGACGATCAGGAAGTTATGCTATATGCACTGGGTCGCGAACAGGCCGCGATGGAACAGTACCGTGCCCTGGCAGACTCCACTGATCCAGGTGAAATTCATGATCTGTTTGAATATCTGGCCAATGAGGAAACCAAACACAAGGCCGAACTGGAGAAACTCTACTACGAACTGATACACTGATATGCCCAAATATAGGCTGGCGAAAAAACTGGCATTGTCTTTGCTTATTTTTAATTGTTTATAACAAACTGAGGAAAAGGCAATGTTAAAAGAGTATACCCGTGAGGATCAGTCAGATTTCACACCTACAAAATACGATATTGTTCCACTGCTATTGAATGGTATCGTTGAAAAAATCAACCAGGCCAAGGAAGCTGAAAGAGCAGGCTGCTATGCAGAAAAAGGGTTTTACCTGGGCAGGGCAACCGGCATTGTTGATGCATTAAGAAACATGCTCAATACTTCCGATGAAATTTCTAAGGATCTGGATAACATATACAATCACCTGGATCTCCTGATGCAGGCTTCAGCCGAAGATAAATCGTCTGACTATCTTGACGAAGCACTGGAAATTGTAGAAAGCATGTCAATTTTTTCAGATTCAGAACTTTCTATGGAAATGCCGCTGGCTGCAAATTCCGGTTATTCGTCAGAAGTTCGCGTCAGCTGAAGCTTGCTTGCCGTTTAGCGGCATAAAATTGCCACTTCTTCTATGGGGTGAGGGTCTTGTCAGGGAAGGGCAAGGCCTTCATTTCCCAGTAATTCCACCAGTCTGATCAGCGGCAGGCCAATCAGGGCATTGGGGTCATCTCCTGACAACCTGGAAAACAGTGTTATGCCGTAACCTTCGGATTTAAAACTTCCGGCACAGTTATATGGCTGCTCTTTTTTCAGATAACGCTCAATCTGTGCCTCGGTCAACTTTCGAAAACCAACTTCAAAGGGCTCGCAAAGAGTTTGGCTTTTTCCGGTTAGGGAATTATGCAATGCCAGACCTGTGTAAAATATAACGTTCTTACCTGAGGCGAGGCTTAACTGCGACTTGGCATTAGAGAAATTACCAGGTTTGCCGAGAATTTCATCATCAACACAAGCTACCTGATCAGAACCAATAATCAAATGTTCCGGATAATTTTTTGCTGCAGCCAGGGCTTTCTCCAGCGACAGTCTTTCGACAAGTTCTGCAGGAGCCTCACCGGGTCTTCTCCGCTCATCAATATCAGGTGATGTGGTTTGAAAAGGGATATCCAGTTTCTCAAGCAGCTTTTTTCGAAAAATGGACGTGGAAGCTAAAACAAGATTCACAGGCATAGCAATTAAACTAACATTAAAATCATCAATTCAATTTATCATTAACCATTGAAGAATCTGGAGACTTTTTATTTATAGTGTTTATAGAAATAACTAATACTTATTAATATCAATAGCTTATATAAACACCACCAATAAAATATATTGACATGCTTTCTGATATCCCTTAGAAAGTCTGCAAAATAGAAAAGCCAATAATGAGTTTATCTTATGCCTATAACTGATTTGATCCTTCAGGGGTTCCAGTTGATGTTACTTGGAATGGGGGTCGTATTCACCTTTCTGATTATTCTTGTATTTGCGCTGTCAATAATGTCAAAAATTGCTTTTTATTTTGACAAAGATGATGAGTTTTCATCCTCTGAAATTGCCAAACCTGCTATCAAACCTGAGAATACAGCATTAATAGCAGTTATCTCGGCCGCTGTATCACGCTACAGATCAACTCATAACTAACATTAAATTAATTACCTAAACAAATGAAAGATAAGAAAATTTTTCTTACGGAAAATGTCCTGCGCGATGGTCACCAATCATTATTGGCAACCAGGATGCGTATTGATGACATGCTGCCCATCGCTGAAAAACTTGATCAGGTTGGTTTCTGGTCGCTTGAAACCTGGGGTGGTGCGACCTTTGATGCATGTATTCGTTACCTCGGTGAAGACCCATGGGAAAGACTGCGACAACTCAAGCAGGCGATGCCCAACACGCCTCAGCAAATGCTTTTGCGCGGACAGAATATTCTCGGCTACCGTCATTATGCTGATGATGTGGTAAGAAAATTCGTTGAGCGGTCTGCGGCCAATGGTATGGATGTCTACCGTATTTTCGACGCCATGAACGATGTGCGAAATCTCAAAACTGCGATTCAGGCGGTCATCGAAAATGATAAGCATGCCCAGGGTACTATATCCTATACAACCAGCCCGGTTCACTCGGTTGACGGGTTTGTTGATATGGCTAAACAGATGGAAGACATGGGTTGTCACTCGATCTGCATCAAGGATATGGCAGGACTTTTGAGGCCCTACGAGGCCGAGCAACTTGTGCTAAAACTCAAGCAAGCCTGTAGCGTTCCTGTCGCTCTTCATTCTCATGCGACAACCGGCTTAAGCACCGCAACACTCTTTAAAGCCGTGGAAGCCGGCGTTGACATGATTGATACAACCATCTCTTCAATGAGTATGACCTATGGCCATTCTCCGACAGAGTCACTGGTTGCAATTTTTGAAGGCACTGAGCGTGATTCTGAACTGAATCTGCCTCTACTGGAAGAAATTGCGGCCTATTTCAGAGATGTCAGAAAAAAATATGCGAAGTTTGAAGGTGCACTGAAAGGTATTGATTCCAGAATACTTCTAGCCCAGGTTCCCGGTGGCATGTTGACCAACATGGAAAACCAGTTACGTGATCAGCAGGCTTCTGACAAATTTGACGAGGTTTTGAAAGAAATTCCACGTGTTCGTGAAGACCTTGGTTTTATACCTTTGGTTACACCAACATCGCAAATTGTCGGCTCCCAATCGGTAATCAACGTGCTCTCAGGCGAACGTTATAAAACTATCACCAAGGAAACAGCAGGTGTTTTACGGGGAGAGTACGGCGCATCACCGGCACCGGTTAACGCTGAACTCCAGTCAAAAGTCGTTGATGAAGAAAACAGCATTATTGATTGCCGTCCGGCTGATCTGATTGAAGATGAATACGAGGCCCTGACAGTCGAGTTGAAAAACAAGGCAGTGGATAAAAATATCACGCTTGCTGAAAACGTAGACGATGATGTGTTGATTTATGCACAGTTTCCCCAGGTCGGCCTTAAATACCTTGAAAACCGCAACAACCCTGAAGTTTTCGAACCTGTACCATCTGCTGAGTCCGAGACCGACACTACAACGGCCCCGGCTGCCAGCTCACCCGGCACGGCGGAAGCTTATAATATCAACGTCAATGGTAAGCAGTACCATGTTGTTGTTTCCCCGGAAGGCTCTGTACAGAACATAACACCAGCTTCAACTGCCGCCCCGTCAACTCCAGCGACTCCTTCACCAACACCTGCAGCCAGCATAGCTACAGAGTTTCCTGCGCCACTGGCTGGAAATATTTTCAAAATTTCTGTTTCAACTGGACAGCAAATTGAACAGGGCGACGTCATTATGGTACTAGAAGCCATGAAAATGGAAACCGAGGTACGTGCACCACAATCCGGCACTGTGACAGAAATTCTTGTCAAAGAAGGTGATGCTGTTCAGGTTGGCCAGGCTTTGCTAAGACTCAGCTAAGATGGAACAGGGTATTCTGAATCTGTGGCAATCTATGGGCATTGCCAACCTGGATCTCGGCCAAATTTTCATGATGCTGGTCGGCTGTTTATTGATCTACCTGGCAATTGGCAAAAAATTTGAGCCTCTATTGCTTTTGCCAATTGGTTTTGGAGCCATTTTAAGCAATATTCCTTTAGCTGGCATAGCCGGCGATGAAGGTCTGCTTGGCTATATTTATAATGTTGGTATTGAGACTGGGATTTTCCCATTGCTGATTTTTATGGGTGTAGGTGCACTTACTGACTTCAGTGCGCTTATTGCCATGCCCAAAACGCTCCTGCTCGGTG
>JARRJW010000025.1:0-10500 GCA_037388785.1 Gammaproteobacteria bacterium | reverse complement strand
GATGGTTCCGTACACTGTAAATTCGGGTTAGTGAGCATCTCACGTGATACCAGGCCGCCCATACTGTGCGCGACAATACTCAATTCATTTAAGCCTTTAGTCTTCAATACCCTTAACTGGTTTTTTAAAAACTCTGCAGACTCTGTAATTGGCTGATCATTTGGATAAAGCATGACCCAGGTATTGAACTGCCTTTCTTTTAGTTCCGGAATCAATTTGCTCCAGACTTTTCCTGGGTCATCAAGGCCATGTATCAATAGCACATGCGGTCTGTTTGGAAATTCTCTTGACGTTTTAGTTATGCCATACCTGGCACCTGAAGCCAAAGCCAGCTCTGGAAAGTGATACTCAACCTGTTTTCTGAGTTCTTTCCTGGCCATTTTTTCTTCCTGGAAAAAATGAGGCCGGATAAATTGCCAGGCAATTGCCAGAATCAATAAAACCAGAATTGTTTTATGCCAGGGTTTCATTAAAATGCAAAATCCACGATGAAGGAACCAATCACCGCAATAAATACCAAATAACCTAACACCTTGAAAATAACAGGTATGTAATTTGCCCACATGGGCAGATCAGCCATCCGTTTATTGCTGATGATTGGCTCTTTGTCAGATAAAGTTATTTCACTGGAAAAGAAATCATAAAGTCTGTCGACATTCTCATGACCCGGTATGCCATCTCCAATACTATGCTTTAAGCCATCAAGCGTTTTTGCATACAGGGAATAACTTATTTTCGAGGATGCTCCCTGACCTGATTGGCTGGTGACCTTTTTATCGATTGCGTAAATGTCATCTAGTAGTAAAGACGTAACAAACTCACGTCCAAACACCTTTCTTCGGGTAATCAGCTTATCATTAGTTTTTTCTACGCTCAGGCGATTGGTTTTCATATAGACCCCGCCTATCAGCATACCGATACCAAAAAGCGAGAATCCAAACAAAATCATACTCATAACCATGATGGCGAAATAACTGCTTCGATCACTGCTTAGCTCGTCCGTAATCTGGTAGCCCATAAAAAAAGCCACGCCGGAAAATATCAATCCCATCAACAGAAATACAGTGCTCAATGTACCTTCCCTGCCAGCTGGATAATCTACGTTAAAATCCCTGCCCTGGTAGGTGATTTTTGCTACTGAATCTGACAGTTCATGATCAGAACTATCTTTGTAACCGTCACCTGAAGCAAAATAGTCTTGTCTGCTGAAAATGTCAGTGTTGGCATGTTTAGAATCAAAAACAGGAATATTGAAGTTTTCATCAATATTTTTGTCTGGAATCTGTATTCTTACCGCCCAGTAACTATAACTACCAGACTCTTCAATAGCGGACTCAGGTAAACCTGCTTGTGTTCTGGCTGTAAAGCGCAACATGGATTTACCCGACAAGGGAACAAACTCAACTTTAGCCCGGGTTCGGTATTTTACTTTTTCCCAGCGGCTTGTTCGATTATTACTTCCTCGGGAAATGGTAACTTCAATACAGTTGACCCTGACATCAGCTTGCATGCCAGCTTCATAGGCAAAAGGTAAAACAAGGTCGCCGCCTACCCTGCCGCCAACCTGTCCAGGATAAGGATCAAGGTTGAGCAGCAGATGCTTGGATCGTATATAGCGACGTGTTGTTTTAACCAGGCTTGGAATGATGATCAGGCTCAGCAGGAACATCAGTGGAAAGAAAAGCGCCTCACGCATCTCCCGATAGCCTGAATCAATGAATGCTTGTATGGCGCGTTCTATACGCCCCTGGTTTTCAACAAAAATAAAATAGGAAAGCCCTGTCCAGAAAACAAAAAAGCTCAACGAGATAAAAAATGCCACCTTGACATGTCTCGGCCTGATTTGACCATTAAACCAGTCTTTGCGAGCTGTCCAGTCAGTGGTATTGCTCATGACTTCAGATAAGGCTTGAAAACAGGCGCTTCCCAGGGACGCATGGCCAGAAAAAAACCGACAGCCTGACGTTTTTTCAAAGGCAATTTACTGTCCTGTCGAAGTAGCTCGTTAAATTCTTTTTCTAGATGGCGTATTTTACTAAGCAATACTTGCACGGAGGTTTCACTTAACATGGCAAAAAGGTACTTACGTTTTTCCAACTCAGCATTAAACCGGGATTTTAGAAAATCCTTAAGAACCTGGTTTTCAATAAATTGCTCAATCGGGCCATTAGGTAACCAGCGGAAGTCATCACTGATGCGCAATTTGATCCGGTTGTTGGGCAACAGGTCAATCAGCTTTAGTCGATCAAGTTTGGCAAGGTAGTGAATACATTCGGTTTCACTGATAGCGTATTCTTCCAGTAATTCTTCAAAACTGAAACGGTTTCTTACGGCAACCGCAATCATAAGAAATCTTCTATCCTCAACCAGTTCCTGTTCCTGTTCCAGGGTAAAATGCGTGATCTTCTGAACCGATTGTTCGTGTAAGGCAAAAAGGTCAGACAGTTCCATCTGCAACAACTGACAAACCTGTTCAAGACGCTCCAGCGTAAAACGCTTGCTGGCAAACATACGCTTCACATTGGCTTCGCTCATATCAAGCCCCTGGGCGACAGCGGCATAGGTCAGATGCTGATTTTTCAACGCCTGTTTCAGGGTATCAATTAAAGCAGATGACTGACTCACAATTCGCACCTCATAATTTAGTATATTTTAATAATACTTATAGTTTATAAAATCTAGTATTTTTCTATATTGGTTTATTTTTATTAATCTTTCAACAAAAATTACATCGTCAACCACAACAACACGAGGTAATTATCATGTCTATTTTCAAACGTATATCAGCAACCGTCGCTTCCAGCATTGACCACATGGTCGGTGAAATCGAAAACCATGAGGCCGTTGTCGAGGCCAGTCTGGAAGATATGCAGAAAAAAATTGCTACCGCCAAAGTCAGGTTAAGTGCGCTCAACAGGGATAAGCAGTCACTTGAGAAAAAACTCCATGACATCGAAGAGAAGGCAAAAACCTGGAAAGCTCGGGCTGTACAAACTGCATCCGAGAATCAAGACAAGGCCCTGCAGTGTTTAAGCCGATCAAAGCAGTGTCAGCAACAGGCAGTCAGCATGCAAAAGTCTTTGCAGGAATATGAAACGGCTGCTCACAAGCTTATCAGCGACATTGAACAGTCTGAACTCAAGCTTTCAGACATGCGTCAGAAACACACCATCATGCGCGCAAGACAATCGACAAGCTCCGCACTGAATGCGGCCAACAGGTCTTGTGAAGATAATACGCAAAAGATGCTGGACGACACTTTTGACCGCTGGGAAGTCAACATTGTTGAATCAGAGCTGGCCGGTAACTCCAGACTTTCATCAATAGACAGTTTTGCTGACAGCCTTGAACAGGATTTTATTAAACAGGAAAACAAAACCGAACTATCCATGGAACTGGAAGCCCTGCTAAAGGAGAAAGATCATGACTAATCCTGCAGTTATTGACTATCCAGATCGTCTGGACAACGGCGAACCTGAAAACATCAAAGGCTCGCTGAGCAGTAAACTGACTGCCCTGCTTAGAATACTGGGCGCAGGATCACTGCTGATTGCCATGTACAGTTTTCTGTTTGAAGGCTGGCAAAATGGCAATGATATCTATCGTTATCTGATGCTGCTTGGCCATACCGGTGTTCTGGCGTTGCTCGGTTTGTTCAGTGGCCATTGGCTGAAGGAAAGCAAAGGTGCCAGACTGCTGCTCACGCTGGCACTGGTTTCTGTACCGGTCAACTTTTCGGTGCTAGGCGCTTTTATCTTTTCACAATCACCGCTGGTTGATCCCAGCATATATCCACAATATGTCGCCTGGTCGGTCGACAGTCTGCAAACAGCCCTGCTGACAACCGGTGGCGCCGCATTATTACTGATACCGGTAACACTGATTGGGTTTGCAGTATTATCACGCAGCATGTCTAAAAAGCTAACCCTGCTGTTTTTAATCAGTAATGCCGCATTACTTTTACCGGTGCGTGATCCACAACTGGTAGGCTTGATGGTATTGGTTCTGGCTATTGGAAACCTGGTATTCAGCCGTAAAATTTCCAACAACCAGATCAGCGCCAAAACCTCGGAAGGTCTGACCGCGCTTATGCTGCAAATGCTGCCCCTGGCAATTTTAACCGGGCGTAGCCTGTGGTTATATTCGATGGACCTGTTGCTGTTAACCGTATTGTCAGTCACAGTCTTCTTTTTACTGAGACAATGCGCATCAGTATTACATGATCATCAGAAACTCAGAAAAGTGTTTAATGGCCTTTCCGTACTACCCGCATTAGCCACTACCCTGTTTTTAACCGCAGCCATATTTGACAGCCGGGTACTGGATGAAATTCTGGCTTTACCCATAGCTATCATCATCTCGTCTGTGATGTTATTCGATATCTACCGCCGTAGTGACAATGGCAAAAGCTATCTGAATATAGCTGTACTACAAATAGTGATAGCATTACTGTTAAACATGACAGTATTTAGTGGGCTTGCCGCTTTAATCACTGCTATAGCCGGTTTGTCGCTTGTTGTTGGCAGCATGAAACTTCAGCATCGTAACATGCTGGTTGCCGGCGTGGTTTTGATAGTCGCAGGGCTTGGAGATCAGCTTATCGAAATTATTCAGCATTTTGATTTCACCAGTTGGGCCAGCCTGGCAGGTTTTGGTATTGTTGCCATCCTGCTTGCTTCAGCAATGGACTCTCAAAGCAGCCGTATAAAAATGGCAGTTAACAAAATAAAACAGTCTTTTAAAGGCTGGGATTAATGAGTGTCGTTCCGGGCGCAGCAATAAGATGTTAGAGCAGCGCCCGGAGTCACTGATAATAATAAAAAACCAGGAAATTAAATCATGGGTCAGTTATTAAAAATAAAAGGTTTTCTATCCTTCATCAGTATTATCTTTTTAAATGCATTCGTTGATCTTGGCCATAAAATCATTATCCAGAATACCGTTTTCAAGGTTTATGACGGACAAACCCAGATCATCCTGATTGCCATTGTCAATGGTTTGATTCTGTTACCCTTTGTTCTGTTATTCAGCCCCGCTGGCTTTATTTCTGACCGATTTAAAAAACCCCAGGTTATTCAGGCCAGTGCTGCGGCAGCTGTTTTTTTAACGCTGATGATTACCGTCAGCTACTACATGGGCTGGTTTGAAGTGGCCTTTGCCATGACCTTCCTGCTGGCCATTCAAAGTGCCATTTATTCACCTTCCAAGTATGGCTTTATCAAGGAGCTTGTCGGCAAGGAAAACCTGGCAACAGGTAACGCCCTGGTCCAGGCCATTACCATCGTTGCGATACTCGCCGGCATTTTTATCTTTTCAGTTTTCTTCGAACAACACCTGATGGATGTCACCTATCTGAATGAAGGTGATATCCTGCAGAACATTGCCCCTATTGGCTGGATTTTGGTGGCTCTGACCATAGTTGAATTTTTGTTTGCACGGCAATTGCCTGAGACTACCCAGAGCAACCCCGAAATGAATTTTCAGACCGGTAAATACCTGACCGGCAAATACCTGAAAGAAAATCTTCAAAAGGTCTTCGAAAACAAAACTATCTGGCTCTCGATTGTCGGCTTGTCGGTGTTCTGGGGCATCTCCCAGGTAGTTCTCGCAGCATTCCCAGCCTATGCCAAAGCACAGTTGGCAATAGAGAATACCGTCATCATTCAGGGCATTTTGGCTGCATCTGGCCTGGGTATAATTCTTGGCTCAATACTGGCAGGCATCTCATCCAAACACCATATAGAAACCGGACTTGTACCCCTGGGTGCAATAGGTGTTGTCATTGGTATGCTGCTACTGCCAACTATAGATTCCACGGCCGGATTGGTGCTGAATTTCATATTGTTCGGGCTGTCAGGCGGACTTTTTATTGTACCGCTGAATGCTTTGATTCAGTTTCATGCTAAAAATGATGAACTGGGTACCGTGCTGGCCGGTAACAACTGGGTACAGAACGTGGTCATGCTGTCGTTTTTGGCAATGACCGCAGTCTTTGCCATCACCGGGCTGACCAGCAATGACCTTTTTCTGATCATGACCGCCACTGCAGTTGCCGGTGCTGTTTACACGGTATACCACCTGCCGCAGTCACTGGTACGTTTTGTTGTTGGACGTATATTTTCCAATCATTATCGTATCGAAGTGCTTGGCCTCGATAATCTTCCCAGCCGTGGCGGTGTGCTGTTACTTGGCAACCATATCAGCTGGCTGGACTGGGCGATGCTGCAGATTGCCTCACCGCGTCCGGTACGTTTTGTCATGCACAAGGCAATTTACCAGAAATGGTTCCTCAAGTGGTTTCTGGATTTCTTTGGTGTGGTACCTATCGCAGGAGGACACAGCAAAGAGTCTCTGCAAAAAATCAATGGTTTACTGAAAGCGGGCGAAGTTGTCTGCCTGTTTCCTGAGGGTGCCATCAGTCGGAATGGTCAACTCGGTGAATTTAAAAAGGGTTTTGAAAAAACCGTTGAAGGTGTTGAGGGCGTTATCGTTCCGTTCTACCTGCATGGCCTTTGGGGTAGCAAATTTTCAAGAGCCGGAGATAAGCTTCAGCAAGATCGCAATACCGGTATTAGAGGTGATGTAATCGTCACTTTTGGCAATGCCATGCCGATAACCTCAGCTGCACCGGACGTTAAACAGCAGGTGTTTAATCTCTCGGTGCAAAGCTGGGAAGCCTATTCGAAAAAACTCGGACCTATTCCACTGGAATGGCTGCGTACCGCCAAGCGCAAAGGCTCTGCCATCAGCCTGGTTGATATGCAAATGGATACTACCCTATCAAACAATAAAACCATGACAGCTGTCATTGCATTTTCCAGACTGATCGCCAGGTATTCACCGGAACAAAATATTGGCCTGATGCTACCGACCAGCAGTGCCGGCATTATTACCAACCTGGCTGCACTGCTGCAAGGTAAAACGGTGGTCAACCTGAATTTCACCGCCAACATGAATGCCCTTAAAGCTGCGGTTGAAAAAGCCGGGATTAAATCCATTTACACATCCCAGCGTTTTGTCAAAAAATTACAGCAGCGTGGTATCGAGCTTGATGATCTTTTCAGTGGAGTGCAGGTTTATTACCTGGAAGAGCTCAAGGAAGAAATTTCTTCATTCACCAAACTGCTTTTGCTATCAGCTTCGGTTTTGCTACCAGCTAACCTACTTTACAGGTTATTTGGCAAGACTGTCTCCACAGACCAGGCAGCTACGATATTGTTTTCCAGTGGTAGTGAAGGTGAACCCAAGGGTGTGGTACTAACGCATAAAAACCTGATGTCAAATATCCGCCAGGTGGCTAATGTGCTGGATACTCAACGCGATGACGTTGTCATGAACTCGTTACCACTGTTTCACGCTTTCGGCCTTACAGTAACCTCGTTAATGCCTGTTGTTGAAGGCCTGCCCGTTATCTGTCATCCCGACCCAACGGACACACTGAATATTGCCAAGGCTATAGCCAAGTATAAGGCCACATTTTTTTGCGGCACCTCAACATTTCTCGGCATGTATACACGTAACAAGCGCATTCATCCGCTGATGCTGGACTCATTACGCCTGGTGGTGGCGGGTGCAGAAAAACTTAACCGTGAAGTCAGGGAAGGCTTTAAACTGAAATTTCACAAAGAAATTTACGAGGGTTATGGCGCTACTGAAACCTCGCCTGTCGCCAGCGTTAACATTCCTGACCGTATCGACGAGAAGGACTGGCACGTGCAGACAGGCAACAAAATAGGCACAGTTGGATTGCCCCTGCCCGGTTCGAGTTTCAGGATTGTCGACCCCGAAAGCCTGGAAACACTACCCATCGATGAAGATGGCCTGATTTTGATCAGTGGCGTACAGGTAATGCCTGGCTACCTGGATAATCCAGAGAAAACAGCTGAATCAATTATCGAACTGGATGGCAAACGCTGGTACAAAACTGGAGATAAGGGTCATCTGGATAAAGATGGTTACCTTACCATCGTCGACCGTTATTCACGCTTTGCCAAAATAGCCGGAGAAATGGTGAGCCTGGGCGCCATTGAAACAGCCATACATGATCTTTTATCCGAGGGTATCGATATACTCACAACAGCTATTCCAGATGGTAAAAAAGGTGAAAAAGTGGTACTGCTTTACAGTGGAGATATCACCGAAGATAGACTGAAAAAAATTATCGCTGAATCCACTTTAAATGCATTGATGAAACCTACCGAACTGTTAAAAGTTGATGAAATACCAAAGCTAGGAAGTGGTAAAAGTGACTTTAAACGCGCCAAGGAAATGGCATTAGTTGCCATATAAAAAAACCCCGCTAAGGCGGGGAGTTTTCTTATCAAAACAGGTAGATTTATTTTACCTTGGTTGCCTTCTCTCCGGTTTCACCGGTTGAATCAGCCCAGGAAATTTTAAATTCATCACCCTTGTTTCCTGTGTAGGAAAAAGAAAGATATGGATCCTTTGAAATGGTTGCGTTCCAATCAGCATTCATAATTTCCTTACCCGCTGATTCACATTTAATATGGTTGATGAAATTGGCCGGGATCAGCTCACCTGTGTCTTTATTTTTGCGAAGACCTGTTTCCATAGGGTGGCTCCAAAGCGCCTTGATTACGACCATGTCACCCTTAGCTTTTGCACGTATTTTTACTGAAGTACTCATAGTATGCCTCTTAAAATCTAATCTGTTGAATGCCTGGGTTGAAAATTAACCGCAACCACCCTGGGTGACTTTGACGTGTTTTTTATTGGAATACAGTTTTCCACCAGCTTTAACTACACCAATAATATCACTCGGTTTAGCCACTTTTACACGAATAGAGACTGAATCACCAAACTCAGGCTGAAGGTTAAAAGAAGCTGTCATAGGAGAAGTGTTTTCATTGACCAGAATGGACATGTTTTCAACATTTTCAAGGGATGTTTTTATTGTTACCGGCACAATGGCACCATTTTCGGCGACATCATTCACATCAACAATTACCTTGTCAGACTGCGTAGCAGTTGCCCCAAATAACGCATTGATGGCATCTGCAGAGCTTTTGGCTGTAAATGCCGTTTCAGGCCAGCTAGCTAATACGGCTGAAGGAGTCAAAAGCCCAGCCGAAATGGCCACACCAAGTGAACTGGTAGCGACCGCGGATTTCAGAAATAAGCGTCTTTTATTCGAAAGCTTCATATCGTGTTTCCTGAGTAGTGGTTAATTTATGCTTGTCATCTCACGTTATTATCGGGATGACAACTTTATGGTTTTACTAATCTAGATGTAACCAATTATTCTAATCGCCTAATTTTACGTCGTAATTGATTTATCTCAAGATAAAAAACATTATGAATATAATTCCGATTATATCAGTTGAAACCGCCTTTCTGATGCCACTTCCAGGCACTTGAAATGATTGATTCAAGGCTCTTATAGCTAGGCTGCCAGTCCAACAGTTGCCGCGCCTTGTCGCTTTTAGCGACAAGCATGGCCGAGTAAGGAAATCAAGGGCCTTCAAGTGGGCATCACATAGATCATTTACATGAATATAATCACGCACACAGGTACCATCAGGCGTCGCATAATCATCACCAAATATTTTCAAGTTAGAATTATTTTCGCTTAAAACGGATTTGAGAATATTGGGTATCAAGTGTGTTTCAGGATTATGTAATTCGCCTATTTCTCCTGACTCATCAGCACCGGCAGCATTAAAAAATAAAGAAGGATTGAATAAAAGAAAAAGGACGGCTGCAAACCGAATTTACTGAACAAAAGAAGTGTTGCCAGACCCGTCAGCAGTTCAACCAGGAAATAGCTCTTCGGAATGGGCTGCCCGCAATTTTGACATTTCCCTTTAAGAAGTAAAAATCCCAATAATGGTATGTTTAGATAAAATGGTATCGGCTTTTTGCAATGCGGGCAAAATGAGCCGGGTTTAATAATCGAGATATTTTGCGGGATTCGATAGGCACAGACATTAATGAAACTGCCAAAAACCGTTCCCACGATGAAGACAAAGAAATAGTCCATTTAATTTCCTCAGATCAACCTTAAATCCTTCTTTGAAGAATTTTCCTGCGGCGCCCCATCCTCGAAACGGCGGGATTTCCTGGCAAGCAAATATTTCATCCGGGCAAGCAAAACCTCCGGATTGAAGGGTTTACTCACATAATCATCGGCTCCCAGAGAAAATCCTTTAACCTCATTTTCAGGTTTGTTCAGTGCCGTAACCATTATCACCGGAATTGTTGCGGTTGCCAGATTTTTTCTCAGATATTGCAGGAATTTATAACCGTCAATCTGAGGCATCATAACATCCAGAAGAATTAGGGACGGTTTCTCCCGGATAACAAGCTCAAGTCCTTTCTGGGCGTTCTCTGCCTCGATAAACTTCCAATTCGTGCTTCTTTTTATTATCATCTTCATCATCTTGCGGACGCTCTCGGAATCATCTACCACCAGTATTTTGGGCGGTTGATCATCCAAACGAGGACTTTCCTGTCCGTTGGTGCCCGAAGGCTGATCGGTCC
>JARRJW010000024.1:0-9608 GCA_037388785.1 Gammaproteobacteria bacterium | reverse complement strand
CTGATACCCGTTCTGCTAAATTCAAAAGTGCGGTTTCAGTGCCGGTTCATTTACCTCTGAGTGGGGTGACCATGGCATTTGACGAGGCTGCCCGGTGTGTATCGGGTTGTAACTAATGATTAGTTAGCGATTTATTTTGTATAACTTTTGGTCACTGATTCAGTCTGAATTGCTCCGTAGAGTCCTGTAATTACCTATTATCCTGAGAGATATTCGGCTCGGTTATCTTCGGTAACAGGCCTCATTTTTCAGTTTAATAATATAAGTCACTGAAATATAACAAGTTATGTAATCAATTAATTCTTCTTGCTGGGATGAAAAATATTTTATGAATATTTTAGTGTACAAAACTGTGTAATTTATCTACTGTTAGACTATATTGTTGTACAGAAGCTGTGTAAAGCTTCTGTGAGATAGCTAATGATGGCTACGAAACCTGCTGTAGCGGTTTGACCAGTATTTGGATTGTTACATATTGTTAAGGAGAGCCTTATGTACATTTACATAACCGGCCTTGATCTACAGTCTCCCTGGAAATCATTGATTTTTTATAGCCATGCCATTCCCTCTCTGCTTAAAGCAGCAAGCAGTCGCGGAAATCTTTCGGTAGAGGTTAAAAATTTTAATGGAGTCAAACATACGCTAAGTGTCTGGGAATCTGAGGATGATATGAAAAGCTTCATTAACTCCGGTTCACATAAAAAAGCCATCGAGGCCTTCACCAGAATTGCCAAAGATAAAATGTTCGGATATGACGCGCAGGAAATACCCGACTGGAGCCAGGTACACAAGCTGTGGCTCAATAGTGCGCAAAATTAACAGCTGATAATTGTAGTAGTATTTAAATGACTGATGTCGACAAGGTCTTGGTTCCCAAGCCAGCTTTAATACTGGGCTATTCAGGTCTGATTCCCTTTATTGTGTTATCAGTTTCCTTATGGCTTACGTCTGAAACTTACTTGCCAGATGTAAAAAATGCATTGCTGTTATACGCGGCAATCATTTTGTCTTTTATGGGGGCCATACACTGGGGCGTCGCCATGGCGCGGTCCGATAATCCGGATGCCAAGGTGTTACTGCTTAGTGTTATTCCTGCACTGGTTGCATGGTTTGCTTCATTCATTGGCGGCCTGGTGCAGTGGTCAATCATATACATTGCTTTTGCAGGTCTGTGTGTTCTGGATAGTGTCAGTACACGCCAGGGTAATATGCCAGCCTGGTATCCCAGGTTGAGGGTACCTTTAACACTTGTGGTGATTCTTTGTCTGATAAATGCACAACTTGCAATGGTATTGGCCTGAAAAAAACTGGGAATAGCATCTGGAGAAATTGATGACTGACATGCTTACACTGCGAAATCGTAGAAAAATAATGATGAATGTTTCCCAGACAGAAGACAATGAATGTTGGCACTGGCGTGGTCAGATATCCAATAGTGGCTATGGCCGTATCCTGTTGAAAGGGGAAGACGGTAACAAAATGCACAGTGCGCACCGCGCAAGTTATGAACTTTTTACCGGTGGCATCGATAAGGACGGAATTATAGTGCAGTCTTGTGGTAATCGCTTATGTGTCAATCCCGCACATCTTAAACAGATATTTCCCAGCAAGTGAGATTGCTAGGCATTTTTGGGTAGATCCACCGCTAACTGTAAAAGATCATCGAGTTCCAGAAATTTCAAAACATTCTGATGGGTTGCCATTAGCGATACCGGCGGAGCCGCATCAGCTTCAAAAGCTTCTTTCCAGCGCAAGGCGCAAACACACCATTTGTCTCCGGGTTTCAGCCCCGGGAAATCAAATTCTGGTACCGGAGTAACCAGGTCATTTCCCTTACTTTTTGAATATGCCAGAAATTCCTCGTTAACAATCGCGCACACCGTATGTGAACCATGATCATTTTCGCCAGTATGGCAACTGCCATCTCTGTAAAAGCCGGTTTTCGGTGACAGAGAACAGGTCTGTAATGGCTGTCCAAGTACATTAAATTGTTGTTTCATAAGTTAGCTTGTATCTGTTCGGATTGATTAATCCTGCAAAGGGTTCGCATGGTGATGAATGTGTTTGTCAAAAAAATATTTATCTTCCAGCAATATATGTTTTTCAAACCATTCAGTCATTAATTCAACGATTTCTGTATAGCTGGAACCAGGTAATTCATCATTCATGCAAGACAAAATGAGATCGTTGAGATCATACAGAATACGTTCATGCTGGCTACAGTGAAGTTCCAGTCTATCAGAACCGGCTTTTTCAAGAAGTGATTCTTCGAATGTAAAATGCTCTCTTGCCAGTTCATTGATCTCGACAAGTGTTTCCAGGAATATTTTGGGATTCTTTTGGGCTTCGTGATCGGTTTTTACATGACTCAGCATCGTCATCAGTTGTTGATGCTGTTGATCGAGCAGGGTAATGCCAGATTTATGTTTGTCATCCAGGTCATTCATGTAAAACTAGGGCTCTTAAAAAAAGAATTTAAACCAAAGGGTTTTTAGCATAGATAAAATCCGGCTTATTTACAAAAAATCGTTAACAAATTGCAATATACTTGACCTGGAGGCGTACTTTGAGGACTTTAATCACAGTATTGGCACTTACCTGCCTGATAAACACTGGCCAGGCGATTGCTGAAGACGTTAAACCGTTTGTTGACTTTAATGGTCAGCCCAGGTCGGTTGAGGAATATTTTGATCCTGAAAAATGGACGGTTGTGATGATTTGGCGTCACGACTGTCATGTCTGTAACCAGGAAGTCGATAGCTATGCATTCTTTCATGATGGCAATCCTACCGTTCAAGTGCTGGGATTAAGTATTGATGGACAGGCCGATAAAGCAGGTGCAGAGAATTTTATAGCTTCGTACAGCTTGCCTTTCGATAACCTGCTCGGGGAACTGAATGACGTGTCTGAATATTATAAAAACCTGACGGGTCGACGCTTTCTTGGAACACCAACATTTCTGATTTTCAATCCACAAGGACAACTCAAGGGCAATCGGATTGGAGGTGTGCCGCCGGAAATTATCAGAAACTACATCAAGCGATCATCTGGAAAATAACAAATAATCCGGATGTTCAAAAAGACTGCTGGTAATGCGCCATTATCCACCAATAATTCACATTCATAGGAAGCAAAACCAGCAGTCATTTTTTATGACAATCATTACAGATGGTAGTTGCCAATTACCATTTATTCACAAGGTAAAAGTACAGCGTATTGATTATTAATCTCATGTTTTAACATGATTTAATCGACTGGGTGCAGACAACACTGGTGTCGGTGGAATCGGTTTGTGTCAGAACTTAAACATTTTAGGCCATCCTCTTAAGCGACAAAAAATATTTTAGATCATCCAGCAATTTAAAGGGTGAAAACGATCTATTGTTTTTTTACAGGTAAAATAAAATAAATATGCTATAAAAATACTATGCGGTTTTTATGGAGGGTTATATGACTGTAAATGCCACGAGTAAGCATGTTCTTACCGAGACCTCTCTTCCAGAGTATTTCAGAAATCAACTCCACCGTTATGCCGAAGAATTAAGGCCCAAGCCCCAGGATGATACGCTTTGGTATGTCGGTGAAATGCTGGTGAGGTTCAGTCGTAGTGATCATTACTTTGATTACTATAATGGTTCATTACAGAACCGGCCGTTGGCATTGTTATACGGCGACGCGACTTCAGCAAGCAGTCACCATGAAAGGTGCCTCATTTTGCAAAGGCTGGGTGATATGGCGTTGTTTGTTGGAGCATTGTTTCCGGAAAGGCATGCGCGTTATGGTATTAAACTTGATTATTTTGTTGGTATGGGTTGTGCGGCATACGATTATCTTGCGGAACAGTCTACTAAAAACAAGCACATCTATCGAGAACTGACGCAGCAGTTTGTAAAAATAATTGAGTTAATTGCAGCAGCAGCCAGTCGCAGAAACAAAAATCCAGATGAACAATTAATTCGACTTTATGCGGCCTGGTTGGAGACGCAGGATCCGCAAATTGCTAAACAGTTGAAACTCAACGGAGTCGATGTTGAGGCCCATGATGGTCATTGAATGAATTCATCCCCGCTTCAAGCGGGGATATTTAAAACGGTAAGTTTAGCTGCTTACCACTGCAAAACTACATACCTTGCCATGCCATTTGCACTTATAAGCAGTAGCACTTTTCTGGAAGACTCAGCTCGCGATAAGCTTTCCTTAAACTGTTGTGCAGTTTCTATTTTATTGCGATTGATCTCATGGATCACCGTGCCCACAGCAATGCCTGCCATGTCAGCTAATGAGCCTGGTTTGACTTCGGTGACAACAACCCCCTTGGAAGTCTGGGTTTTGAACTGCTCGGCGAGTTCCGGCGATAGTGTTTGAACACTAAAGCCAAGTTTTTCAGACTGTAATGTCGTGCTATCGGCTGAAGCAACCTTGTCATTGAGTTCGCCGATTGTGGCATTAACAGTCAAATTACGACCGTTACGAATTACTTCTATGTCAGCTTTTGAACCGGGGCGGGTCAGAGACACTTTGTTACGGAAGGAGCCGGTATCAGAGATGGCTTCACCACGATACCTGACGATAACATCACCCTGCTGAAGTCCTGCTTTCTCTGCTGGTGAATTCTCGGATACCTGTGCAACCAAAATGCCCTGGGTGCTGTTGATATCGAGAGAGTCTGCCAGTTCGGCTGTCAGATTCTGAATAACTATACCAAGATAGCCTCTGGTCACTTCACCACCGTTCATCAGTTGCTCGGCAACACCTTTTGCCATGTTGATCGGAATGGCAAAGCCTACCCCCATATATCCACCGCTACGGCTGAATATAGCCGTATTGATGCCAACCACTTCACCGTCCAGGTTGACTAACGGTCCACCCGAATTGCCCGGGTTGATGGCAGCATCTGTCTGAATAAAATCTTCATAATCATTGATACCGAGACTGGTACGGCCTTTAGCACTGACAACCCCGGCAGTCAGGGTGTGATCGAGTCCAAACGGATTGCCAATTGCAACAACCCACTCTCCCACTTCAAGCTTGTTGGAATCACCCAGTTTCAGGCTTGGAATATCGTTGGCGTTGATTTCAAGTACGGCAATATCAGACTTGGGGTCAGCTCCCTTAATGCGGGCATTCATCTCGCGACCATTCTTGAAAGTCACTTTAATCTTTTCTGCACCTTCTACGACATGGTTGTTGGTCAGGATAAAGGCCTTATCGGAAAACAGCCCTTTGTCCAGGGAAAAGATAAATCCGGAACCCTGGCTTTGCTCGATTCTTTTAGGCGCACGATTGCCATCTGGCATGGCAAAAAGACGATCACCAAAGAAACGTCTGAACAGTTCATCGTTAAATGGTGATCCATACCGGTATACCTGGCTGGATTGACGGGTTTTTTCAGCCTGAATATAGACAACTGATGGTGATACCTGTCTGGCAACAGAGGCAAAGGCTTTACCGGTTTTTTTCAGGCTTTCAATACCACTGTTTTCGGCAAAGATCGTACCCGGCAACAAAGAGGCGATGGTGAGAATATAAACAGCCAGATTTAATGAGAAAAAATGTCTCATCGCATTTCTCCTGCGTTGTAGTTGGGTAATAGATTAACTGTGCTGTTAGATAGGGATAGATAATTCAAGTTCAACAAGACTTGATATAAATCTTTTTTAAGAAAATTATATTTTATAAGAATTATTTATTAACCTGGCGAACCTGGTTGATCTGACTGTTATTTCCATGTTTGATCAGCGGTCAATGTCCTTGAAATCAATATGAAGCGACATTATGTTTGTGGTTTTAACATTGATAAAAAGGTGAACCTATGAAAATCAAATGCCTAAAGCATGCTTTTTCAATGCATGGTCTGCCGGTTATTTTAATTACAATGTTGATAACTTTACTCGGGCTGGGCTTTCTCTACCTCGAAAGCACTACAGGTTGGGTATTGATCATGACTTCGGTGGGCGTCCTGTCAATTTTCTCATTAATCGGCGCAAAGGACGGTTGTCTGATGCGCTTGAGCCATAGTGCCAGAAATAACTCTTAATGCCATAAGCCAATAATGAATCTATGCCTGGGCTGATGCACCGGGTAAAGCGGCGAATAGGCTATCGCATCGTTCAGCCATGGTTGATTGGTTCTGTTAATGGTCTTGTTGGGCGCTAGAGCCAATAATCTTTTAATGCGTTCCTGTGTATCAGGGTGTGTCCTGAAAAGTGAAGGCTCTGATTGTTTATAACCTGGGAACAGGATTTTTTTCCACAGACCTGTATGTTGCCGCTCCAATTTATGCAGGGCTGATGCAAGGCCACGTGGGTCACCCGTTAACCTGACTGCTTCCAGGTCTGCATCAAATTCTCTGACGCGAGACAAGGCAAATTGTAACAAGGCACTGAGTATTGGCGCTGTGATCAATATCAGCAGTCCAATCCATGAGATACTGATGATGCCAAGTAATATAAATGGCAATGTAAATATAATGAAAAAGATACCCAGCAGCGAAAGCAGGTGTGTCATACGCGTAAGTATGTCAGCCAGGTTCATCAGTTTTAGATCATTGTTGGCGATATGACTGATTTCATGCGCTAGAATTCCGGCCAGTTCTTTTTGATTGACTGTCCTGAGCAGGCCGTCGCTTACTGCTATAGCTGCATTGTTCTTAACGCCAACGGCAAAAGCATTTAATGTATTGCTGGGAATCCAGTATAGACCGGGACTAACCTGTAATCCTGCGCGCTGGCTGAGAATATCGATCATGCGATAGATTTGTTGGGCTTTAAAACGATTGAGGGGCTTTGCCTGGTAAAGATTTAAAATCCATTTTGGTGAAACCCCCGGCAACATAACAAAGGCCAGGGCCGAGCCAACGAGCACCCATGGCCAGACACCTTCGCCGAATAACAGCGAGGCACTCATAGCAGTCAATGCAGACATTGCCAGTACGAAAACCAGCGTATGAATAACATTGCGAATTTTATGTTTTTCCAGTTGGTCACTATCGATTATGCTCATCTTGTCTAAAATATGGTGTACATTGAATGAAATCTCAACCTGTCAGGGTCTTATCTTTAGATAACTCTGGAAAATCTGACAATATGAGGTTTTTCTCTTAAACTGTTTTGCTGATGCATATATTTAATAGAAAACTGCTATCCTGGTCGTTGAGTCTGCTGATATTGATATCGCCGTTTTCAGCGATGAGTGTCAGTATGACTAACGTATCGCCACAGAAACCCACGGAATTACCCTGTCACCAGTCATCTCATCAGTCATCACAACAGTCATCACACCAGGAATCTCTTAACTCATCTGTTGAAAGGCAAACAGAAACCTGTCCAGAATCCGGTTTCGATAAATGTGATTGTTGCGATATGTCTGTGCCAGCGGCCGTTCGGATTGAACAGGTCAGTTCAGAAAAACTGCTTTTCGTAATTCGCACTTACCAGCAACGATTTACTAATAACTATATTTCACAACCTTTTAGTCCTCCGTTTCGTCCACCCCGAGTTTCCGTTTAATCATTTCCCTTGATCTTCAGCACGGCTGAAGTTTGTTTTTGATTGACTGGAGACTGTCATGAAGTCCTATCGTGTTGCCCTGTTTAAGTTGCCGTTGGCCACTTTGCTTATTGTTATCTTTTTTGGCTATCAGCATAGCCTGGCGGAAACCTCATCCGAGCCCCTTGAGCAGGTGATGGATGACACCGCCCTGGAGCATGCCGAGAAACATTTGGATCCAAAGTATGTCTGTCCAATGCATCCACAGATTATTAAGAACGACCCGGGTAGTTGTCCGATCTGTGGCATGGACCTGGTCAAAAAAATGATTGATGCCAATGCTGGCAAGTATCCCAAGGTGGAAGTGCAAAATGCAGTGATGCAGTCGATGGGTATACGAAAAGCCACAGCTGGCAAAGAGACCATCTGGAAATACATCAAAACGGTGGGGCGGGTCGATTATGATGAAACCACGCTGACACATCTTCATCCGAGAGCAGAAGGCTGGATGGAAAAACTCTACCTGCGTGCTGAAGGAGAGCAATTGGAAAAAGGTGAAGTGATTGGTGAATTCTACTCACAGGAAATTCTGTCTGCCCAGTTGGATTACATCATTGCACTGCAGCAGACCAGTAATGCCAAGGCGCTGAAAGCCAAAAACCGTCTGCGGCTGCTGGGTGTATCCGAAGCAACGATAAACAAGATCGGCAAAACCCGGCAAAGCCTTAATGAAGTACCGGTTCTTTCACCTGCCAAAGGCATCGTTACCATGCTGTACGCCCGCGAGGGAATGTTCCTGAAGCCGGAAAAAGAGTTTCTGTCCATCGCTGACCTGTCAAAAGTCTGGGTCTGGGTCGATGTTTTTGAGCACCAGATCAGCTGGATCAAGACCGGTATTCCGGCTGAAATGGAGGTGCCTGCCTATCCTGGTAGAAAGTGGGAAGGCAAACTCGATTACGTTTATCCTGAACTTGACCCTGTATCCAGAACCCTGAAAGCACGCCTGGTATTTGATAATCCGGACCTGCTGCTTAAAGCCAACATGTTTGCTGAGGTGGTAATTTATGGCGGCCCGAAACGCGATGTTCTGGTGGTTCCCACCGAATCGGTGATTGAAACCGGGCAGCGAACCAGCGTGGTCAAGGTTATCGGGGAAGGCGTTTTTCAGCCTGTTGATGTGGTTGTCGGTATTCAGCGAAATGGCAGAACTGAAATATTAAGCGGTATCGAAGAAGGTGATGAAGTCGTCACATCCGGACAGTTTCTGATTGACTCTGAATCCAGTCTCCAGGCCAGTTTTCTCAGAATGACGGAAGGGCAGTAACGATGTTGAAAAACTTTATTGTCTGGTCAGTACAAAACCGTTTCCTGGTTTTACTGCTGACGCTTGTCGTTACCGCCTGGGGCTGGATAGCGTTGCAGAAAACACCACTGGATGCGATTCCAGACCTGTCCGATACACAGGTGATTATCCGCACCAGTTTTGCAGGTCAGTCTCCACAGGTAGTTGAGGAACAGGTCACCTATCCGATTACAACAACCATGATGTCGGTGCCCGGGGCGGAAGTGGTCAGGGGTTATTCGTTTTTTGGAGACTCTTTTGTCTACGTAATTTTCAAGGATGGTACCGATGTTTACTGGGCTCGTTCCAGAGTGCTGGAATATCTGAACCAGGCAGCAGAGGATCTTCCCGAAGGTGTTCGGCCCCGGCTGGGGCCGGATGCAACCGGTGTCGGCTGGATCTATAACTACGTACTGGTTGATAAAACAGGACAAAATGACCTGGCGCAGTTAAGGAGCTTGCAGGACTGGTTTTTAAAATTTGAGTTACAGTCGGTGCCCGGGGTCGCCGAGGTGGCTACCGTCGGAGGCATGGTCAAACAGTACCAGGTCGTGCTGGACCCGGAAAAAATGCGGCTGTTTAATATTCCGATTCCAGCTGTTACCGAGGCTATTCGGAATGCCAACCGCGATATTGGTGGTTCGGTCATTGAAATGGCTGAAGCCGAGTACATGATCAGAACACGCGGTTACCTGAAAAACCTGGATGATATTGAACAGATTCCATTGAAGGTTACCCGCCAGGGTACGCCGATTTTGCTACGGGACATTGCCCGGATC
>JARRJW010000023.1:9194-18809 GCA_037388785.1 Gammaproteobacteria bacterium | reverse complement strand
ATTCCAAAAGCAATGACCAGCAACACAACGAGAAGCGGCCAGAAAAGTACTTCAACACCTTGCTGCCTGAAGAGGTTATCAACCCAGGCATAAGCTGCAGCCAAAAAATTCATGTTCAAACTATCCATTTATCTCCATATCTGATCCCGGTTAATTATGCTTCATCCATGACTCATTTGATGAGCCTGCTTAAAAACAACAGAAAACGCCAAGAATTGATTGAAAATTAAAATAAATTATATTAGTATATTCGAATATAGTTTTTTAACGTAATTAACATTCAACTTACGCTTACATCACTGCGTGTACTAAAGTTAAGGTGGCAAATATGAACGACGCTAACAATACCAACCCAGAGAAGCATTCATCGAAACAATCGCCGATGGATAAACTTATTCATTTAAAAGATAAAGCCGTTGTGAATAACTCCTCAGACCTAAACAGCCGGTTAAATGAAATAGAGACCGAACTCAAGCACCTCAACGCACGTGAGAGCGCTACCAACAAATCTTTCAGGGAACTTCTTTCTGAAACCAAAAAAATTGCAGCCGGCCAGACAGCAGAACTAACTGAAGCCAAGCAAAAGGTTACCGATATCAGTGAAAAATACAAGAAAATGACACAGGACTACCAACGTCTAGCTGCCAGCACCAATATCTTGAGTGCCAACCTTGAAAATACACAAACAACACTTTCTGCTGACATCGACACACTCAGAAACGACACTGACAAACGCTCTGAAGAACTGGCAGAAGGTCAGTTGCAACTTATCGAGCGCGCCAAACGCATTGAAGACCGCGCCCAGCAAATGGCCGAAGACCTTGACTACCGTGTTGATGTTATTCGCACCACCATCAAGGCTGTTGAAAGCAAACTCAGTGAAGAAATCCGCGAAGTCGCCGAACAGTCTGAACAGCGTGACGAAGCTCTTGGCATACGCGCTGACAAAATTGAAGAGGAACTGGGTTTTGCTGTTGCCGGTCTGAAAAAAGCAGACGCAGACATCCATGCCAAGTTTGATGAGCAGGTGCGTCAATTGCGTGCCGCTGATACTAATCTGTCTGATCGCGCTGCTGTGGCCGAACTTGAAATTTCCGGACTACAGGGACAAACAGAAGATCTTCAGTTCCAGACCAATATTCTGGACACCCGTTCAACATCACTTGAAGAACGCAGCACTGCGTCGGAGAAAACACTAGACCAGCAAGCAGCCCTGCTGGCATCAGCATCTGACCGCATTGGCAAACACTATAAAGGCTTTGCACTGGCAATAGTTCTGATTGCTGCCAGTATCGGCGTTATGAGTTACCTGAACCAGGGACAATTCTCCGACATAGCTCAAAAAGAAAGCAACATTGAAAATCAACTGGTTAGCCAACAAACAGCTATCAGTAAAAATGAAACTGAAATTGCTTCTCTGCAACAACAAAACCTGGCTGAAACTGACGAGCAGATCAAGGCCTCCATTCAGCAACAGAGTGACCAGTTGGTTCAACTGGAGAACGAAATTCGCAGTCTCGGAGAAAAAGCTGACAATACTGCTCAACGTATGTCGGCTATGGCGCCACATCGTTCATTCGGCCTGGATAACACTATCCATAACGCCAGTTGGCTGGCTGCACAGGACCAGAATCAGTATGTTGTTGAAGTCATGACAGTCACTGACAAGCAGTCTCTATACCAGGCAGCTACACGCTGGTCTAACCTTATGAACCGCGCCAATCTGTCATTCATTGAAACACAGCAGAACGAAAGCACACTTTACACCTTGTACTACGGTCCTTTTGAGTCAAAAGCTGCTGCCGACCAGATTAGCCGCCGTTTGCCGGTAATGAATTACAGCCAACCACCATTGGCACGCCAGATTTCAGAAATTCGCTAAAATGTAGGATTTACCAAGCCAGGGAGGGCTTAGTATTTCTTAGTGACCGTGTTTGGCAGGTTGGACTTAATGACATCGGTTAAAATATTGATAGCTTCTTTTCTCGGAAAAGTACTGCGGTAAACCAACCGAACTGTCCTGAACGCATCCTTGATTTCCAGTTTTCTGGCAATAATGCCGGAGCCGGTCATCCAACTGCCCTGCATGGCCAACGCTGGCACCAGCGTGCTGCCATATCCTGCACTAACCAGTTGCAGGAGGGTTTCAAGACTTGCCGCTCGCAAATCAGCAGACACGTCACCGAGGGTCTGCTCACTGACCTGGCAAACATCCATCACCTGGCGGGCCAGGCAATGACCATCGGCCAAAAGTAATAAATCAAGTTGTCTTAAGTCTTTACGGGTGATCTCATCTTTGGTGTAGAGCTCATGTCCTGCATGATGCGCAAGCCAGAATGGTTCATCAAAAAGCGGCACCTCGACCAAGTCGGGATCAGGTGGCGGCGTTCCGAGAATTGCCACATCAATCTGGTGCCCATGAAGATGATCCAGAAGGTTATCAGTAGTTTCTTCATGCAGTACCAGTTTCATCTGAGGGTACTGTTTCTTTAACGGCATCAGAATCAATGGCATCAGGTAGGGACTGATAGTTGGAATAGCTCCCACCCGGATAGCACCTGCCAAAGGATCGTTATGTGCCTGGCTAAGCTGGACGATGGCATCCGCCTGTTCAAGCAGCAGTTTGGCGTGCTGCAAAAGCTGTTCCCCAATCTGGGTGATGGATACAGACCGGTTGCTGCGTTCAAATAATGCAACGCCCAACTCCTCTTCAAGCTTTTTGATCTGCCCGCTAAGAGTTGGCTGACTGACAAAACAGCGATCGGCCGCTTTACCGAAATGCAGTGTCTCAGCAACAGCAATAAAATATTTTAGATCCCGGATATTCATAGGAGAAGTAACCCTTGGGCCTGGCCGATCAAATCATTTTCAGGTTCATTGGATAATGCAAACGCATACGCAGAGATCAGTAGAAAAATTACGAACAGACTGATACGTAAAATCATGAACATAAACGCTGGTAATGAGATTTAAGACTGCTGTAGAGATCATCCTGAAAGCTCGGGCTATCCACGTCAAGGCTGGCTGCAGACTCAACCAGAAATTCGTTATCCTCTCGGCCACCCCAGACTTTCTGATAAGTGCCATCCTTGTAGCCATGATCCTGACGGAAAAAATTCAGGACGTTTTTGCCAATATAACCGCGGTAAAGGTCATCCAATGTCAGAGATACGGTTGACATCACTTCTTTGAAGGCTGGCACTTCGGCAGATTTTGACAGCAGTGTTTTTGATGCCAGCGATTCTATTGCCAAACGAATATCATCTGCCTGCGCAGACTCAGAAAATTGCTCCGCCAGGGTTTCGGCCAGTTTCTCCTGGTCAGATGTTTTTTCCAGCATATCGCTTAGCATAAAATGCCAGATATCCACTATTTCAAGGATAACCTGGTCCAGGTCTGCCTGCTGGTGCTTCCACCATTTCCAACCATAATGATCAAGCATTTCGGCACATTCGATCCAAATTGCGCGGTACCATTCATTGCCTGCCTGGCGCCAATCAGGGTTAATCTTACTGTTCATGGCATCCTGCAATGCCAACATGTTGATCATTTTGTGTTTCAAAATCTTTATCCGTTAAAAATTATCTTTCAATATTATGGCTATATTATGGAAAAAAGCCTGATTACTACAGCCGCTGCAGCTTTTTCAATTCTGTTTCAATATCCTTTTCAGTCAATTGTTTGAGTATTTCATGATCTGCCAAAGAGACAGTACCACTGACCTCTGACCAGGCAAAACCACTGGTCCACTGAGCCTGAGAATAGCCACCCTGAAACCGGCGTGTCAGGCAATACATTGCTTCTTTTCTGAATAACAGATTGTATGCCACGTTGGCTTCATGCAGTGTGTTTAAGTGTTCCCATGCTGCCGCAGCATCGTAAAACTTTTTACAGCTTACCGGGTAAAGTAAATGACCTCCATTGTGTTCCCAGCAGGCCAGTTCGACAGGATATTTCTTGCGGCTGACGAAAGTCTGAAAATGTTGATGATTAACTGATGCATAGCCTCCCATAGCATTGTAACCGACCCCCATTGGCAAATGACTGGCATGCTCATCAAGCAAACGCCAGATAAAATCATGGGCCGCCTGGTCCAGCAATTGCGGTTTTTCTGCTTCAGGCTCGACAAGTAACAGTCCATGCAAACTGGCAAATGGAAACTTGTTGTACAGCAGCTTGATATTTTTATCGTAGATTAGCCCCTGCCAGAAAACTTCCTTCTGCAGAAATGGCTTGTTGAAATGAAAACCATCGGGGTTAAACGGCTGACTGATTGATTCAATCGCGTTAGCTGCATTGCGCGAAGGCCTGAAAGAACGCAACTGATTAAATTGCAGCTGCCAGATACCGGCATGCCTGAAGCTGGTAGTTTTCAGATTTTCAAAGCCTGTTTCAGCCAGTTGCCTGAAAACTGTGACATCATCCGGGGAAAACCTATCCAGTGTATCTTTATGCAACTGTTCTCGCCAATATTGAAAACGCTCGGCCAATTGCGGCCTCAACTCGGCATAAAGTTCTGTCTCGAAACTGGCATTGGCCAGCACCAGGATAAACGCACCCAGTTCATCCGAAGCCAGCATGGTTTCCAGCCCGGTTATAAAAGCGCGGTAAAACTGTTCTTCGGAATGAAATAAGTTATCGTTTCCGTCCATGCTTCAATGATCGTGCTGACAATGTTTATCAGTGGGTTTGCATTCCGGTACCGGATCAAAACCACCTTCATGAAACGGGTGGCAGCGTAACAGCCGTCGGGTTCCCAGCCAGATTCCACGCAGTACACCAAAACGCTCGATAGCCTGTACCATGTAAGAGGAACATGTCGGGTAATAACGACAGTTATTACCCAGCACCGGGCTGATCAACAAGCTATAACCCTTTACCAGCATGATAAAAAAACGTTTCATGTCACAAAGTCTTTGATAAATTTCTTTTTCAAACCCTAATAATAACGCAATAATGCCGTCATGAATGGAAGTATGTACCTGACCACTGAAAACCCGGATGATGCGTTTAACGATTTAACCGCTTTGTCAGCCTGCCTCAATGACATTGGCCTCACCGGCGAAAAAATTTCAGATTATTTTCTTTGTGGCAGCCAGTTTGCCCAATTAATCACTTTCATGGGCTGCTCACCTCACCTGGTGCTGACTCCCCCGGATGATGGCAGTGAAAATTTCTGTCATATCAGGTTACTGCAATTTGACCAGCCAAAGCTCTTAACCGGCCAACAGACCGCTCCGCCACGCTGTCCAGCCTGCCGGTTCCGCATTAGCGACTGGAAAAACACCTTGAAAGCGGATGATGCAAATGACTGGGACTGCCCCAAATGCCGTCAGCAAACTTCTGTCACCCATCTTGATTGGCGGCAAAGCGGTGGAGCAGGAAAAATTCTGATAGAAATTAAAAATATCTTTCCAGGAGAAGCCGTACCTGTAGACAAATTGCTAGCTGCCTTGAAAAACCTGTCGGGAAATAACTGGAAGTACTTTTATATCGCTTGATTTATGCCAAATACTTATCAAAAAATTTAGCGAATGAGCATTCTTATCAGCATATTAATGCAGCAATGCGCCAACAAAACAAATCTTTAAGCTACTATCCACTGGTTTTTACCCGACCGCTTCGCTTTATAAAGTGCCTGGTCCGCCCTTTCAAAAACATCAGCCGGCATATCACCATGCTGGAACATACTCAAACCACCGGAAATGGTCATACGGATCATCTCATCGTTAGCTTTAAGCGCAATTTTTTCTATTTTCAGGCGCATTTTTTCAGCAACTTCTTTGGCCCCCTCCAGGTCAGTGCCAACCAGAAGCACGACAAACTCTTCACCACCGTAGCGGCCAATAAAATCGGTCTCGCGTATTGTTGACTGAAGCTTACCACCCATAACCTTAAGCGCTTTGTCGCCACTGCGGTGTCCGTAGCGATCATTGATTTTCTTAAAGTCATCAATATCCCAGACAAGCAGTGCCAACGGTTCGCCAAAACGCTTCCAGCGGTTAAATTCCTGTTCAACCCGGTCATCATAAGCCTGACGATTGGGCAGGCCGGTAACAGCATCCTTAACAGCCTTGGCACTGGCTTCAAGCATTTGCTGTTTCAGCTGGCCGGTTTCATTTTCCAGGTTTGCCAGTTTATCCTGCAGATCGGCCTCACGTGCCTGCGCTTCACGGTGGCGATGTTCTTCTGTCTCAAGGTGCCTGGAAACGTTCTGATGGATAACGTCCAGTCGGTTGGCAACAGTATCTTTCAACTGGGCAAGGTCGACCGCAGACTTCATGCTGCTGGAAATACCATCAACCTGTTCATCCATGGTTTGTCCGAGTTCACGGCCACTTTGCAGGGAAGCTTCGCGTATGGCACTGGCACTTTGCACATAGCCATCAATTTCCTGCAGGCGACTGGATAAATCCGTCAGAAATTGCTCAGCCGACTTGACCTCTGATTGAAAACTGGAGAGTGCATCCAGGATGATTTTATTGATACGGGTAATCACCTCAATCCAGGTATCTGTTGAGGTATTTTCATGCAATTGACCGATAAGCTTATTGATCTGAGCTGAAACGGCTTCCGGCCATTTCAGATCGGCCAATACATCTTTCAAGATGGCATTAGGGTCAAATGTAGCTGATGCCTGAATTTCATCACTGGAGGTTTCTGTTTCCTCTTCACTCGAAAACAACTTGGAAAACAGTCCACCTTTTTTGGCTGCAGAGGCTTTTACATTGGCAGATAACGGTTTTGCGCCAAGCAATACAACCAGACCATCGATATCTCTGTCTGTCGTGGCAACCGGGTTTTTAACCAGGCGTTTCCATACCGCCAGCGCATTTTTCTTTTTGCCGGAATCCAGATCAAAATGGTTTAACAGCTTTTCGAACGGATCCTGCGCCTTCTTACCGTCGGCCTCTTTAATCATGGTATCCGACAGATCATCGAGCTTTTTGGTAATTTTTGCGCCGCAATCCTTTTTAACTGCATCATGGATACGGGTCAGGTAAGGATCAAGCGACTGATCGAGACCTTTAACGGACATCGTCAAACGTATGATTGTGCGACAAAAAACTTTCTGCGTTTCTGTAGAGTTCTTTTCCAGTACTTCGTAATCAGTACTCAAATTTATAAATTTATCTTTCCAGTCTGCTTCTGAACTCATAAACCGTTCACCACGTGTTTTTCATTACTTGTTAAAGCTATCGTAGCTGGTAATTGTACTTTTAACTGAATGGGTAAATGATCAGACAGATGATAATCAACGATACTTGATGAAGAAACTTTCAGGTTATCTGAGACGAGGATGTAATCAATTTTTCTGTTTGGCCGCCAGCTGGGGAACGTCGGATCCCCCATACAGGCATCGAGAAAACCATGAGACTTTAGCTCGCGCATTTCGCGCCTGTCCTCTGAAAGATTAAAATCACCGAGGATAATCACGTATGGATACTGGCTGGCGAGTTCATTGATAAAGGCGATCTGTCTTCGTTGCGAACGGCCACCTAGCGCCAAATGCACGACGATCACAGCCAGCGTCTCCTGACCATAGCCAAATTCCGAAAGCAAAATGCCACGCCCTGGCATTCCAGGCAGCTTAAGATGCTGACATAAAGATGGGGAATATCTGCTCAGCAGGCCGTTACTGTGTTTGGCAAGATTACCAACATTTCTGTTTGGCTGGGAAAACCAGAAATTAAAGCCTGAGCGCATTGCCAGATAGCGGGTCTGGTTGACAAAACCACTGCGAAAGCTGCCACCATCCACCTCTTGCAGTCCGACAAAGTCATAGGGCTTCAGAATTTTGGCAATAGCATTGAGATTACGCATTTGCTCACGGTTGGGCAGCAATTGCTTCCAGCCCTTGGTGAAATAATGGTGATAACAGCTAGCACCCGAACCTGACTGGATATTATAAGTCAGTAGATGAAATGATCGTCCAGGGTGTGCATTTTGAACCATGCTGCAACTATAGCAGCAGCAGGCTAAATGTTAATCGGATTTTTGCTGCTCGTCCCTGGCCAACTCAATCATGTGGTCCGTAACCGAGATTAATTCCTGGTAGTTTTTGACTTCGTTTGAAACAAAACGGCCACTGACCGCCATTGATGGCACCCCGCGTAATCCATATTTTCTGAACTGATCGGTTGCCCGTTTAACTTTGGAATCAACGTTGAAACTTTTCATGGCTTTGCGAAAGTTATTAATATCAACACCATTGTCAGCCAAGAGCTCTTCGACGGCTTTTTGATCGGCAAGTCGATTTCCCTTCTTGTGCATCGCTTCGAATATCACATCCGTGAGTCGGTCAGCCTCGCCCATCAAATCCAATGAATAGAAAACATAGGCATGAAATTTCGCAGGTTTATTGAATGTCGCGGGCACTTTTACAAATTTAACATCAGCGGGTTTACTCCCGAGCCACTTCTTAATGTAAGGCTCGAATTGATAACAATGCGGGCAGCCATACCAGAAAAACTCCGTAACCTCGACAGGTTTGTCCTTTGCTACCGGTGGCTGATTTGACAACAGGCGATATTCAATGCCCTCATCAAATTCTGCAAAAGCAACTGCAGGTATTATCAGTGTTATTAAAAGCCCTATTGAAACAAGGAATGTTTTCATGCACCCACCTGGAATATTTTTATTTAATCAATTTATTGTTTTGAGTCTTATTACTCATTAGAGTTCAATATAACGAGACTTTCAAAAAATGAACAGTTCAGATATTACCTCAACTCCGTAGAACAGTTTTTTTATACCAATAAAAAAGGGATGCTTATGCATCCCTTATAGAGAGGTTTAACCCTGAATCAGAGTTTTACTTTAAACCTTGCATGTACTGGGCAACTGCAGCAATTTCATCTTTAGACAGTTTTGCAGCAATATCGCGCATCATACGATTGGCATCGTTTGCACGTTTGCCTTCAGCAAAATTGTTGAGTTGTAATTCAATATAGTCAGCGTGCTGACCACTGACAGCAGGGAAGCCCGAAGTGGAAATGCCCGAGCCCGTAGGTCCATGGCATGCCGTACAGGCTGCAACACCCTTATCTGCAATACCACCACGATAAATTCTTTCACCCAATGCAACCTTGTCAGCCGCCGCCGTTCCACCATTCGACTTCTGACTGGCATAAAAAGCAGACACGTTAAGCATGTCTTCATCAGTCAGAGCAGCTGCCATACCCATCATAACAGGGTTCTGACGCTCTCCAGATTTGAACTCCTGTAACTGCTTAACCAGGTAAGCTGCGTTTTGGCCAGCCAGCTTAGGATTTATTGCGAGAGGGCTATTGCCATCTGCACCATGACAGGCAATACAAACCCCTTCAGCCTTGGCTTTACCGGCAGCCAAATCTGCAGAATGAACCGTAGCGAACGGAACCAGGACTGCTGCGATCGCACCTAAAACTAGCTTTTTCATGTGATTCAACCTTCGAAAATGAAAATACAAAACATAAGGGGCTGAAATATCAGCCCCTTAGATTAATGCGCAATCGCTGGATTACAGGCTTGCGTAATATGCCGCAAGGTTTGCAATATCCGCGTCAGTCAAAGCCGCAGCCATTGGAGCCATTACTGCAGACATTCCACCAGTGCGCTGACCGTCTCTGTATG
>JARRJW010000023.1:0-9179 GCA_037388785.1 Gammaproteobacteria bacterium | reverse complement strand
GGGTAAATAGGCTGAATAGTCGTTTTACCGTCAGCACCATGACATGCGATACAGGTAGCTGATTTAACTTTTCCTGCTGCAGCATCGCCAGCAACAGCATTACCCAGAGAACCGGCCAGAGCTACAGCCGCGATTGAAAGCAGAACTTTTTTCATTTTAAATTCCTCGTGTTCGTTTAAAAAACATCTGTAAATCTACAAAGATGCGCGGTTTTATACCAGAAAATCAGACAAACACCAAACAATTAAGCAAATTCTGATATTAATAAGATTTTCATTCAGGTCTGAATTCTGAATTGAAAATCTGTCTGTTTGTCCTCGCTCGATATGATTAGATGCACCAGCCAATACATAGTTTCAGCCGTACAGTCCGGAATCATGCCCTGAGCCTGGAAAAGTTTGTCTGAAACGGGCTGTAATTTCACCAGGTTGTAGCCCATGTCCATGTTGATTCCCTCAAACTGCACCTTGACTGAAACGGGTCTTGAACCGCTATCTGATAAAGTTTTCAAGGAAATTGCCAGGGGTTGCAGGACGGTAAAGTCGGACGGTGAAATCGCAAATTGCCACTGCTCACCCTGATATTGAATTTGGCATGCTTGCTGACGCAAATCGCATTCAGAAGCCACGGTTGTCGTCTCAATGTTGGAAGTGAGAAAATCAGAAACCTGCAGAAAATAGCCTGCCGCCAGTAACAGCAAAAAAACAGCCAGCAACAGAAAATTACGCATTCCCAAACCTGCCAAGACTGAAAAATCAATGACTTATACCCTTTTAAGCGCGCAAATGGCTAATTATCTCTCTTAAGCAGTTGCTAAAATGTAAATTAATTAATGGAGAGACAGGACTACTCTTAAAGCGCTTTCAAAGAGAATTTTTCAGTCGATAAAAAATAAAAAATTGATTCAAATACGGTCTAAGCATACCACCTAATCAATGCTATGATTGCCAACTTTTTTGTGGCCCGAGATGAATTCGATGGATGAATACACAACTGGACAACGCTGGGTAAGTGACACTGAAACAGAACTGGGACTGGGCACCATTGTGGAAATTTCAGGTCGAACCGTAACCATTCTATTCCCGGCAAGTGGTGAAAAACGAGCTTATGCAACGCATAATGCCCCTCTGACACGTGTCGCCTTTACCGCGGGGGAGAAAGTTTTAAGTCAAACGGGTTCCATTCTGTTTGTCCAGGACGTTACCGAGTCTGAGGGATTACTGACTTACTCCGGCATCAATGATGAGGGTGAAGAGCAGCATCTTCATGAGAGCCAACTGGAATCAAACCAGGTATTCAGCCGCCCCCAGGAACGTCTGTTGCGCGGACAACTGGATCACCCACGCTGGTTCAAGCTGCGTTATGAAACCAATCTCCATGCCCAGCGACTTGCCCAGTCGGATACCCATGGACTAACCGGCATTCGTGCTGAACTGCTGCCCCATCAACTTTATATTGCCCATGAAGTCGCCACCCGCGCCAACCCCAGGGTATTGTTGGCTGACGAAGTCGGCCTGGGCAAAACCATCGAAGCCGCGATGATACTGCATCACCAGCTTCTCACCGGCAGGGCTGAACGCGTGCTGATCCTGGTACCGGACCCGCTATTGCACCAGTGGCTGGTCGAACTGCTGCGACGCTTTAACCTTAGCTTCAAAATTTTTGATGAAGAGCGCTGTCTCGCGATTGAAGAAAGCAATCCTGACATCAATCCATTTCTTACCGAACAGCTCGTCTTAACCAGCCTTAATCTTTTCCTCAATAATCCAACCAGGCATACCCAGGCTCTCAATGGCAGCTGGGACACCCTGGTCGTGGATGAGGCGCATCACCTGGCTTGGGAAGAAGGCAAACCGAGTATCGAATACCAGGCAGTTGAGCAACTTACACAAACCACTCCTGGGGTTCTTTTACTCACTGCCACACCCGAGCAACTTGGGAAATCCGGTCATTTTGCCCGCCTGCGACTACTTGATCCGGACCGTTTCCATGATTTAAAACACTTTGAAAAGGAAGAGCAGCAGTTCGCACCAGTTGCCGATGCGGTTGAAATCCTGCTTAAGCCTGATGTAGATCATCTACAGGTTAAACCCCTGCTTGTCAGCCTCAAGGACCCGGAAATACTGAGCCTTTTTGAGGTACTTGAATCACTCGATAAAGACTCCGGTAAATATGATAAAACCATGACACAAATCATTCACGAATTGATTGACCGTCACGGTACTGGGCGGGTTCTGTTTCGAAATACCCGTGCGAAAATCAGCGGCTTTCCGTCCCGGCAGGTACATGCTTATCCACTGCAACTTCCACAACCCTATTTGATTGAAGCTGAAAGCGAGAAAGACCCTACACACTACCTTCAGCCCGAGGAGCATTACCGTAGCGCGTCAACCGCTGAACAGCCACATTGGTCAGAGTTCGACCCGCGATTACCATGGCTAAGCCAACTGGTCAGGCAGCTTGATGGCAAAAAGATCCTGTTAATCTGCGCAAAAGCACAAACCGCGATAGAACTGGAAGAATACATGAGAACCCGGGAAGGCATTTTATCCGGTGTTTTTCACGAGCATATGAGTATCGTCGAAAGGGATCGAGCGGCGGCCTGGTTCGCAGATCCTGACGAGGGCACACCACTACTGATTTGCTCAGAAATTGGCAGCGAAGGCCGTAATTTCCAATTTTCCCAGCATCTCGTGCTATTTGATTTACCAATGAATCCTGACCTGCTTGAGCAGCGCATTGGACGACTCGACCGCATTGGACAGCTCAATACAATCAATATCCATGTCCCCTACTTTGAAGACAGTGCTACCAGTATCATGTTCCAGTGGTACCAGGATGGTCTGAATGCCTTCGAAAGCACCTGTCCCGAGGGTCACAACGTCTTTAAAAAGCTTGAACCTGCTTTGAGGCAGGCATTGAAAGATCCTGAACCCAGTCAAACCGAAATTCTTATCCGTTCCGCTCGTGAATTGGCTTCAAAAACCCGTGAGCAGCTTGAAAAAGGCCGGGATCATCTACTTGAGCTAAGCTCCTGCAGGCAACCCCAGGCCGACCAGCTTGTTGAACATATTCTAGAAAACGAATATATCGAAGAATTGACACGTTATATTGACCAGCTAAGTAATTGTTATGGCCTGGACCTGGAGGACCACTCTGCTAATAGCTACATCCTCAGACCCAGCGCCCAGATGTCGGTTGAGCATTTCCCTGCCCTGCCTGCTGAAGGGATGACCGCTACCACTCACCGCACAACTGCCCTGACACATGAAAACTGGCGTTTTCTCAGTTGGGAACACCCACTCGTCAGGGGCGCAATGGACTTAACGCTTTCAGGTACTCATGGCAGGACCGGAATGTTAGCCGCTAAACCTGAGAATGGACTAAATGGCCTGTTTCTGGAATGTGTTTATATCTTGGAGGCTGTTGGTCCAAAAGGCCTGCAGGCCGGTAAATTTATGCCACCGACCTGCCTGCGCCTTTTTCTGAATTCCAAGGGTGAGGATCAGTCCACGCAGGTCAGTTTTGAATTGCTTGAGCAAACAGCCATTCCACTGGAAAAGAAAACCCTGCATAACCTGTTGAAGAAATCCCGCCCGGTCATACCTGGACTATTGGAAAAAGCTGAATCGCTTTCTCAAAATCTGGCCCAGCCAATACGTCAACAAGCCATCGACAATATGCTGGACTTCTATACCAATGAAATCCAGCGCCTGACACAGTTGCAATCAATCAACCCGCTGGTGCGCGATGATGAGATTGAAGATATACAGGCGGAAGGACTGGCGCTGCACCGTATGCTGGAATCCTCCCAGCTGAGGCTCGATGCAGTTCGTGTTGTGATACTGGCATAGCGGTCACAGGTAAATACAAAGTTTACAGCACTGTCATATTTCCTTGTAGATTTCCGCGCCCTGGTTGAGAAACTCTTCCGACTTCTCTTTCATACCTTCCTCGACCGCGACGTCGATATTCTTGAACTTGTGAGAAGCGGCGTATTCACGCACATCCTGGGTAATTTTCATCGAACAGAAATGCGGTCCACACATGGAACAGAAATGGGCCACTTTGGCAGAATCTTTCGGCAGGGTTTCATCATGAAACTCACGCGCGCGCTCCGGGTCGAGGCCCAGGTTGAACTGATCTTCCCAACGGAATTCAAAGCGCGCTTTGGACAAGGCATTATCCCTGACCTGGGCACCAGGCAGTCCCTTGGCAAGATCGGCAGCATGCGCAGCCAGTTTATA
Source organism: Gammaproteobacteria bacterium (assembly GCA_037388785.1). Lineage (GTDB taxonomy): Bacteria > Pseudomonadota > Gammaproteobacteria > Chromatiales > Chromatiaceae > JABDQZ01. The sequence continues at coordinate 4,932 of JARRJW010000023.1, read as the reverse complement.
GGTGATGATGCCATCGCGAACATCTTCCTTGTCAGGCAGTCCCAGGTGTTCCTTGGGCGTGACGTAACAAAGCATCGCCGTGCCGTACCAGCCGATCTGGGCAGCTCCAATACCTGAGGTGATATGGTCATAACCGGGGGCAATATCGGTGACAAGCGGGCCAAGCGTATAAAATGGCGCCTCGAAACAGTCCTGCAGTTCCTTGTCCATATTTTCCTTGATCATCTGCATAGGTACATGCCCGGGTCCCTCGATCATGACCTGAACATCATGTTCCCAGGCAATTTTTGTCAGTTCACCCAGGGTTTCCAACTCGCCGAATTGCGCTGCATCGTTGGCATCCGCCAAACAGCCGGGACGCAAGCCATCACCAAGTGAGAAAGATACATCATAGGCTTTCATGATTTCGCAGATGTCTTCAAAATGCGTGTAGAGGAAATTTTCCTCGTGATGCGCCAGGCACCACTTGGCCATAATCGAACCACCGCGGGAAACAATACCGGTCACCCTGTCTGCGGTTAATGGCACATAGCGCAGCAGAACACCGGCGTGAATGGTGAAGTAATCCACACCCTGTTCAGCCTGTTCAATCAGGGTGTCTTTCATGATCTCCCAGGTCAGGTCTTCAGCCTTGCCGTTAACCTTTTCCAGGGCCTGGTAAATGGGTACCGTTCCAATTGGCATCGGCGAATTGCGTAAAATCCACTCGCGGGTTTCATGAATGTTTTTCCCTGTCGACAGGTCCATCAGAGTGTCGCCACCCCAGCGTGCCGACCAGGCCATTTTTTCAACCTCTTCCTCAATCGATGAAGAAACTGCCGAGTTACCAATATTGGTATTAACCTTGACCTTGAAATTACGACCGATAATCATCGGCTCAAGTTCAGGGTGATTGATATTGGCCGGGATAATTGCCCTGCCGGCAGCCACTTCAGACCGAACAAATTCAGCAGTGATTTCCTCTGGCAGATTAGCGCCAAAACTCTGACCGGCATGCTGTTTGAGAAGCTTGTTGTAACGCGGGTCTTTTCTGAACTCATCAAGGCGCTGGTTTTCCCGAATCGCCACATATTCCATTTCGGGAGTAATGATTCCCTGGCGGGCGTAGTGCATCTGGCTAACATTTTTACCGGGTTTTGCCCGTTGTGGTGCACGAATATGCTCAAAACGCAGATGCTTGAGAGCTTCGTCATTTTGTCGTTGCTGGCCATACTCTGAGGACGGACCGCTAAGCAGTTCGGTATCGGCACGCTCATCAATCCAGGCAGAGCGTAAATCCGGCATGCCTTTCAGAAGATCGATTTGCTGTTGCGGGTCGGTGAAAGGCCCGGAAGTATCGTATACAGTGATTGGCGGATTTTCTTCATCTCCGAAACTTGCAGAAGTAGCGGACTGGTTTATCTCTCGCATCGGTACCTGGATATCGGGGCGTGAGCCCTCAACATAGATTTTCCTGGATCCCGGAAATGGACGGGTGACATCCTCGGATAAACGATTGGTTTTTTGGATAAAGTCTTCAGGTATTGCGCTCATTAAGTTCTCCCAGGGCAAAAGAGCCGAACGCAATTTACGTTCAGCTTCCCTTCGCCAGTATTAACTGGATCAGGTTCCAAGGGACTTTCTCAGCCTGCATCGAGGCACCCCCAGCTGATCTTGATTGCCTGACACTAACCTGTAGGTGGGCAGTTTTCAACTGCAATTCACTCCCTGTTCATAGGTTTGTGGCAAGTTCCAACTAAAATAGGCTGACTTGATCGAGTCACTTGGAGGATTGATACAGACGGAGTAGAATCCTGCTCGATTCAATTGACTGAGTGAGACAAAGATGACTGATAACAGCTATGCAACTGCCCGTTTTAATATGGTCGAGCAACAGGTTCGTCCCTGGGACGTGATTGACAGGCGTGTGCTGAATGTCATGGAAAACCTGCCAAGAGAAAATTTTGTACCGGATGAGTACAAGGGACTGGCCTATGCCGATATTGCAATTCCCCTTGATGACGGCAATCACATGCTCAAACCTACCCTGGTTGGACGTATGCTGCAGGCACTCAACATCAAGCCAACCGATACGATTCTTGAAATAGGCACTGGCAGTGGTTATGTCACAGCCTGTTTGTCACACTTGGGCAAATCAGTCACCAGCATCGAAATCAGCGAAGAAATTGCCAGTCATGCAGCTGATAATCTCGCCACAATAGATGTCAGAAACGTCAACCTGGTCGTTGGTGATGCATTCCACCAGATCCCGGACAATGCCCCATTTGATGTCATTGCCATTACCGGTGCTATAGCAGACTGTCAGAATATCCTGCCAAAAGAACTCTGTGATGGTGGCAGGCTGTTCATCGTGACAGGCGAGAGCCCGGTGATGCATGCTGAACTCGTCACACGTATTTCCGGTGACAATTTCAAACATGAAGTCCTGTTTGAAACAGATATTGAACCCCTGCAAAACGCACCCGCAAAAGAAGCCTTTGTTTTCTGATTTCAAGCGAAATCCCGCTCCTGATTTCAGCCAACCACTTGATTTACTAGGCGCCTGCCACAACAAAATCCGCTTCCACTGTGAGCTGCTGGTGAAGCTATGCGAATACCTGGAAAGCAACGCAGTAGACTCTGACGCGATAAAATCGGCAAAACAGGTTCATCGCTACTTTTCGACTTCAGCCACTTTGCATCATCTTGATGAAGAGGAAGACCTGTTCCCGGCCCTGAATAACAAGAAAGCATTGTCATCTTCGGTTCGAGAATTGATTATCAAATTGCAACAGGAGCATGTCTCCCTTGATAACCAGTGGCAAATATTTGAAAACTTATTGAAAAATCAGGCTCTGGTTGAATTACCGGATATGAAAGAACAGGCACTCGCGATGAAAGCCAGTTACGATCAACACATTGACACCGAAAATCGATTTATTTTGCCAGAGGCTGAAAAACTGCTATCCCGGGAAGAAATTGTTTTACTGGGAGAGGCCATGCAAAAAAGAAGGCAGCAATTCAATGATGCATTTAATCAATAGACTGAATTAATTTCACCAGCCTGTCGGTAGCTCCACGGTTCTCATCCACTACACGGCGGCCATTTTCTCCATAGCGCGTTCTCTCACTGGCATCATTCATCCAGGCAATCACCTGTTCAGCCAGGTGTGTTGCATCGTCAACGCGTATAGCGGCCTGTTCCATCAGCAATAACTCGCTGATGGCAGCAAAATTAAACATGGACGGTCCAAACAATACCGGCAGACCAAACGATGCCGGTTCAAGCACGTTCTGTCCACCGGTATCGACAAGGCTGCCGCCAACAAAAGCCACATCAGCCGTTTGATACATTATCGACAATTCACCCATGCTGTCGCCAATAAAAATATTATGCCCCGGATCACAGGGCCTGTTCTCAGAACGCCTGACCACGTTAAAGCCACGCTGTTGTGATAACTGGGCAACCCGTTCAAAACGTTCCGGATGCCGAGGAACCAGGATCAGTAAAGCATCTGAAACCTCTTGGCATATCTTTTTATGAGCAGCAAGCACCGCCTCTTCTTCTCCCTCACGGGTACTGGCAGCAATCCAGACAGATCTTCCAGCACCAATCAGGCGTCTCATAGCCTCGGCCTGCTCCCTGACTATAGCTGGCTGGATAGTATCGAACTTGACGCTGCCAGTTACATGTAAACGGCTTTGGCAGACACACAGCCTGGCAAAACGTTCTGCATCCTGTGGGCTTTGGGCCGCCACCAATGACAGTGACTGGAACACTGATCGACTGAACAGCCCCAACTTGTTGTACCCCTGGCAGGATTTTTCAGATAAACGGCCATTGGCCAGTATCACGGGAATATTTTTCTGTTTACATATCTGCAACAAGTTTGGCCAGACTTCAGTTTCCATCAAAATCACTTTTACCGGCCTGACATGTGTTATCCAGCGCTTAACCACACCTGGCAGATCATAAGGAAAAAAATAATGCTTTACCTCATCGGCATAGAGCAGCTGAAGCCGTTCAGCACCGGTAGGCGTTGTGGTTGACATGACCAGCCTTTTGTCTGGATAAAGCTGTTTAAGTTGTTTGACCAGTTGCTGCGTTGCCTGCACTTCACCCACTGAAACCGCGTGGATCCAGATAGATGACTGCCCTTCAATACCCTTGTCGGCAAACAAGCCAAATCGCTCACGCCACCGCTTCCGGTAAGCGGGGTTTAAACGGCTTTTCCAAAACAGCCGAAAGAGGGAAAACGGAGTAAGAAAATAGATAAAAAGCGTATACAAGCTTTTCATAAGCCCAGGCTATTAACCACTTCGATATTCGCACGCAGATGCTCGGGGTTGATAGTGCCAACAATCATGCTTGAGACTCCCGGCTGTTCAAACACAAATGCCATCGATTCATGAACGCCACCAATACCATCAACATGTCCACTTTGCAGACCTTTTTTTATCAATACACCTTTGCCGGATTGTTTCGCCAGCTCAAGTACCGGCAGTTCCTCGTTGTAGGAAAGGTTACAGGTTGCCATGACCACATCCATCTTTTTCACTACCTCAAGGCCACCTTCCACGGTTTTACTGGACATGCCATGCGCCCTGATAAGCCCACGCTGTTTTAGAGATTCCAGCGCATCAAAAGCTCCCTCATTTTTCAGAATAGACAGGTCATCACCATTGGAATGAATCAAAACAACATCGATATAATCGGTTTTCAGCGTTTTCAAACTGGTTTCCACCGATTGCACAGTATAGTCATAACTGAAATCAAAGCTTGATTGTCCCTGTTCAAAAATTTCACCTACCTTGGAAACTATGACCCAGTGATCACGGGGCCCAGGCAACAGCTTGCCCAGTCTTTCCTGGCTGGAGCCGTATGCCGGTGCGGTATCAATCAGGTTAATGCCAATATCTTTGCTGAGAGAAAGTATCTGGCTTACCTGCTGA
>JARRJW010000022.1:0-15152 GCA_037388785.1 Gammaproteobacteria bacterium | reverse complement strand
CACCCGGCGGTTTTTAGCACGATTTTACTGCGTGTCATTATAGACTAGCGGGTTGGTGTAAGCATGCCCCACAACCAGCACACGTTCATCTTCAATATTGGGGTTTCTCAACATGGCATGCAGCACGGTAACTGCCCTGGCAGAGGATAATTCCCAGTTGGAACGGAACCGACCAGTTCTGATGGGTATATTATCAGTATGGCCGGCGACCACGATTTTTCCACTTTTGTCCTGTAAAACCGCGGTAATTTTATCCATAACTTCAAAAAACTCCGGATCAAGACTGGCACTACCCGACGCGAAGGAACCTTTTTCCTGAATACGGATGATAACCTTACTGCCCTCGCGCTCCACGGCCACCTGGCCGGCTTCAATTTCCTGATCAAGCGCCTCTTGCAGCTCTGCCACCTCATCCTTGGCTTCCTGCTCAAGTTTTTCCTGTAACTGTTCCTTGAGCTCCTGTTTTTCGAGTTCTTCCTTGATTACTTCTGGAGTGACTTCCGGTGTTGTTTCTGGCGTCGGCTCCTTCATCTCCAGGTTTTCTTTACGCGTTTCCGTGGTTTGCTGTTTTACCTGTTCGACGATGGACTCTTCGGCAATGGTCGGACTGAATTCTCGTTTAATCACACTGACACCCATGACAATTTCTGCTGCAGGAATTTCCCGCTGCACGCCAAAGGCATCCTTCATGGATTCAGCCATTTTTTTGAATTTCACTGCATCAATGGTTGCAAAGGACAACAGCAGTACGAAAAAACACATAAGCAATGACATCAAGTCCGCAAATGTTGCCAGCCAGGGGGGAAGGCCTTCAGGACATTTGGGACATTCTTCTTCAGCCATCTGCCTTATTCCTCTTCAGTGGGACGCTTACTGTTAATCAAATAGGTCGATAACAATTGTTCCAGAATTCGAGGATTCATCCCTTCCTGGATACCACTGATGGTTTCAATAATGAGACGACTGTTAAGTTCTTCCATTTCAGTCGATCGTGTCAATTTATCAGCCACCGGAGTGGCAAAGGCGTTCGCAATAATCGCACCGTAAAGCGTGGTTAGCAGGGCCACGGCCATGGCCGGACCGATAGCCGCCGGATCTGACATGTTGGACAACATTTGCACCAGGCCAACCAGGGTGCCAATCATACCCATCGCCGGCGCCATGGTTGCCATGTTTCTGAACATGCGTATGCCATTTTCATGTCGGCTCAATGTCAGCTTAACCTCGGAGTCGAGCATTTTCTTGACCAGCGTCGGATCATGACCATCAACGCAAAGCATGACGCCTTTCTGCATAAACGGATTGGTTATTTCCTGCCCTTCGAGTGCCAACAGTCCATTTTTACGGGCAATATCCGCCAGTTGCACAGACTCTTCGATCAACTGCATGGGATCGTCAACTTTATACAGGACTGATTTCAGGCCGATAGTGAATGAACTAAGGAAGTCACCCAGGGTAACCTGTGAAAAAGTGACGAAGAAAGTGCCGCCGACAACAATCAACATGGAAGGTACGTCAATAAAGGGACCCAGCTCACCACCGGTCATAATCGCACCGATAATGATACCAAACGCACCAAGAATGCCGACAAGCGTAGCTATATCCAATGTACTCTCCCTTTAGTAAAGCACGATGGCTTTACCATCCGATCAGCATGATTTTCATGAGAAGGATGTTTGATACAATTTTAGTTAATTAAGAATTATTTAATGGATTTAAACTCTAATCCAGAATCACCAGTAATTAAACCATTGTCATGCAGAAAACCAAAGAGAAACGTGCGATTCTGATCACCGGATGCTCCAGCGGCATTGGCTATCATGTTGCTGTCGAGCTGGACAAACTTGGTTACCAGGTGATTGCTTCTGCGCGTAAAATGCAGGATGTGCAGAAGTTACAGAAACTCGGACTTAGCTCCGTTCAACTTGACCTGGACGATACCGAAAGCATCCGAAATGCTTTTCAACAAACACTTGAAATATCCGGAGGCAGTCTCTATGCACTGTTCAACAATGGCGCATACGGCCAGCCCGGTGCGGTGGAAGACCTTAGCCGTGAAACGCTGCGCGCCCAGTTGGAAACCAACCTGCTGGGCTGGCATGAACTGACTACGCTGGTTTTGCCGGTTATGCGTGAACAATCCCAAGGCCGGGTAATATATAACAGTTCAATACTGGGCATTGCGGCGATGCCCTACCGGGGAGCATACAACTGCAGTAAATTTGCCCTTGAAGGGCTGGTTGATACGCTGCGTATGGAACTGAAAGGGACCGGCATATTCCTGTCATTGATCGAGCCGGGGCCAATAATCAGTAATTTCAGGAAAAACGCGATGGCTAAATTTTTTCAGAACATCGATGCTGATAACAGTTTTCATAAAGCACAGTACGATGCAATGAAAAAAAGACTGAAAACCGAAGGCCCGGCAGCACCATTTACATTACCACCGGATGCGGTATTTAAACGTGTGCTGCATGCCCTGGAAAGCAAAAAGCCTAAAATTCGTTACCCTGTCACCGTTCCAACCTATTTGTTTGCATTTTTAAAACGCATTTTGACCCACAGGGCACTGGACCGTTTACTGATGCTGAGCTCCGGAGACGGAAAACGCTGAGCTATCAGAGCTGACCCTGTTCATAAGCCCGTAAAAAAGCGGCAAAAGTCATAGTATCCGACGCCTCTATTTCTGCCTGCCTGCGAAGCGATTGCTCAACCAGTGAATTGAAATTGTTCAGCCTTTCAGTCGCTAGAGGCGCAATATCAAAATATTTTTTATGTGCCTGTGACATGCGGTTGGCAAACGCATAAAAACCCTCTCCATTCACTCGCATCTCTGAAAGCATCATCGCCGAAGGCGTCAGGTTGGCATCATGAATCATTCTCAGGTGGTACTGCAGGGCACTGACATATTGGCAGTCTCCTGACACATCATCCAGTAACTGAGCCAGGGGCATCATCTGGTCAAACAATTCCATGCCCCACTCCTCAAGCGCGACAAACTCGCCATGCCTTCTCAGTTTAAGTAACGGTGTGCGCCCCTTATGTGCAACCATAAGTATGTTTTGGTCGATTTCCTGACGTTCAACAGCGTCCACCCTGGGACTTGCATGCAAAAGACAAAACAGCATGAAAATTTCCAAGAAATCCAGCTGTACCTGGTCAATACCCAATGGATGATAGGCATTAACATCCAGAGACCTTAACTCTACATACTCAATACCTTTTCTTGACAGTGCATCGACCGGCTTTTCCATGCCATCCAAAACAGTCTTGGGCCGAACCGTGCTGTAATATTCATTTTCAATTTGCAGGATATTGGCATTTAACTGCCGCCAGACACCATCAACTTCAATACCAATGTCTTCCCATAAAGATGCCGGGGTAGTAATCGCGCACCTTAAACTGTCAACATAATCTTCAAGACTGTCATAGTTTGCCTTAATGCCAAGCCCCTCTTCTTTACTGTTTTGGTAGCCAATATCTCCCATTCGCAACGATGTCGCATAGGGCTCGTAATAGGTAGAGGAGTCAAACACATCCAATTCATTGGGCTGGTCACCAAAAAAAGATTTACAGACAGCCGGTGATGCGCCCATCAGGTACGGTATAAGCCAACCGAAACGCTGCAGGTTGCGCACCAGCGCCATGTAATTTTGATTGCGAAACGCAACGGGAGACATCTCCTGCTGAGCTTCCATAGCCTGGTATACAGGCCAGAATTTTTCAGGCACCGAGTAATTAAAATGTACACCGGCAATCACCTGCATAACGCGCCCGTATCGAAATCCCAGTCCACGCCGATATACGGTTTTCATCATGCCAGCATTTGATTTGCCGTATTGTGCCAGCGGAATATTATCCTCGCCGTTAAGAATGCAGGGCATACTCGTTGCCCATAGTTTTTCATTATTCAGTTGCCTGTATACGAATGTCTGCACATCCTGTAGAAAGCAGAGCACATCCTGAGAATTATCCAACGGCGGGGTAATGAACTCCGGCATGGCCTCTGAATAGTCTGTGGTAATCCAGGGATGGGTTAAGGCTGCACCAATTTTCACGGGGTGCGGCGTCATCGCAATTCCACCACTGTCGGCAACCCTGAGGCTTTCCTTTTCCAGTCCGCGCAACCCCCCGTACAATAGCGCCGCCTGGCCCTTTTGACGAAATTTTTCAATTCGCTGATTAAGTAGCTGATTCAATTCGGCAATCTCTTAATTTTGTTTTACACTTGTTTCTAATTATCCGGATTTTATCCTGAATCTGTTAATAAGGCTGTATTGGAGTTTATGCGTGTTTAAAAACCTGATTGTACTAACCCTGTTTATTGGCCTGTTACTGCCGATTTCAAACACTTTTTCTTCCACTACCCAAAAGCAGACAACCCTGCAATCCCACCGGAACTGGGAAAAACTTAACCATAAAAAACTCAAACTCAGGTCTGAATCAGTCCTTGTAGTCGACAGTTATGGCAACCTGGTTTATGACAAGTCGCCTGATACGCCACTGCCGATTGCTTCAATTACCAAGTTAATGACGGCGATAGTCATTCTTGATTCGAAGTTGCCTCTAAATGAAAAAATCAAGATTACAAAACAGGACCGGGATCTGATTCGACTGACAGGCTCTCGACTGAAATATGGTGCCAGCCTGACAAGAACAGAGCTGATTCAACTGGCACTAATGTCATCAGAAAACCGTGCGGCAGCCGCTTTGGGCCGCACCTATCCTGGTGGTATGCAAGCATTTGTCAAAGCCATGAACAGCAAAGCCAAAGAATTAGGCATGAATAACAGTCATTTCGCCGATCCTGCTGGATTAAAGGCTGAAAATATTGCCTCGCCACAAGACCTGGTGACCTTACTCAGAACCGCCAAGCGTTTTCCACTGATTCAGCAGGCGACCACGCAAAAACAACTCACCGTCTATCCCTACAAAACCAAGGGCCCGTTAAAATACGTCAATACCAATCGCCTTTTGAAAAATAAAAAATGGGATATCGAACTTTCAAAGACCGGTTACATCAACGAAGCCGGACGCTGCCTGGTGATGGAAGCCGAAATCGTTGGAGAACCACTCTTTATAGTTCTGCTTAATAGCTTTGGAAAACTCACTCCATTCGGCGATGCCAACCGACTGCGCAAATGGATTGAAGCAGGCATTTAACCGCTTTCCTTATGACCAATAAAGACACCCAGCTTATAGAACAATTCCAAATCGGAGACCGGTTTAATGCCAGAAAAACAAACAGCTCCGATGAAAGCTGTTACCAGGCTGAATTTATAGGCTGCATACCGGGCCAGTGTCTTTTGTTCAGGTTACAGGACCTAAATGGAAAAACAGCCAAAATCCCGAAAGATGAAACTTTGGAATTACGCACTGTGATGAACGGTGAAATTATTGCATTTCAATCCAGGGTCACTTACCTGGCAAACAAACCCTTCCAACTTATTTATCTTGATATGCCGGAAAAAATCTTTAGTGGTAATCATCGTGTCTGGCCGAGGGTCCCTGTAGTTGAATACATCAATATTGAAACTGATAATGGAAAGTTGAATGGCCCAGGACATTTTCGTAAAGGCCGTATTGCCAATATCAGTTTAAGTGGCGCCAGGGTCGATGCTTCGGAAAAACTGGGAAATCCTGGTGACAGAATCAAGATTCAGGCACAGCTATCCGATGATCAATTAATGGGAAAAACCATTGATGCCAACGCCATAATCCGTCAGACAGGAAACATCCAAAAACAAACTTTTCAAAAAAGACCGCCATGGGTGAGCCACGGAATAGAGTTTGACCTGCTGACAATGAAGGAAGAACAGAAGATATTGCTACAGGCATATGTTTACGAGCAGGCGAAAAACCAAAAGTACCCAGCCCGGAAACATTAGCAGCAATTTAGGAACAGGAAGCTAACTGCCAGTTATTGAATATTCGCAGAGCGCGTCAGTTTAAATTGTTCCTGGCGAATATAATCTGACAATATTCTTGCAGATTCATGTCGTAAAACAGATTTCAGGGCCTCGTCGTCTTCCTCATCAAACTTTTCTTTTTCTTCATCACTCATATCTTCCGCGATTAAAGGAAAACCTTTGGCCTTTCTGAAACGGTTACGTGTATCAATACGCAGTTTTTCCCGCTTTTCCCAGGATATCTTGCGTTTTTTCTCGTTGAGGCTGACCACCTTCTCATCACGAATTTCCTTTAACAGTTTTTCCTGCTCTTCGATAAAGCGAAACCCTGGGTCATCTGAAATACGTTCCTGATGTTTTTCAAGCAGGTTATCCGCCTTAACGAAATACCTGAGATCATGGGAAACCGGTTTTATACTGGCCCACGGTAATGCATTTTCCAGGGAACGTTCACCATGATCAGAAATCCACTTGGCTGATGGAAAAACAATATCCGGCACAACGCCTTTATGCTGAGTGCTGCCACCGTTGATACGGAAAAACTGTGCCATTGTCAGGCGTAAGCGACCCAGATTTTCTTCGGAGCGAATCTGTTCACCGAGGTCGATCAGCGTTTGCACGGTGCCCTTTCCAAAAGTGGGTTCCCCAATGACAATGCCACGATGATAATCTTTAATGGCTCCCGCAAAAATTTCCGAGGCTGATGCACTGTTTCGGTTTACCATGACAGCCAAAGGACCTGAATAAAAGACCGAGGGGTCATCATCGGATTTGACATCAATACTACCACTGCTTTCCTTAATTTGAACGACGGGTCCCTGTTTGATAAAAAGTCCGGTCAGCTCGGTCGCTTCAGATAATGCACCGCCTCCATTATTGCGCAAATCGATAATCATCCCGTCAACTCCCTGGTTTTGCAGCTTGGCAAGCAACTCTTTGACATCACGCGTGGTAGAGCGGGCATCCGGATCGTTATTTTGCATGCCTTCAAAATCCCGATAGAAAGCGGGTATTTCAATCACACCAATTTTTAAACCTTCCAGCCCTTCGATGTTTTCAATAATTTCCGAGGAAGCAGCCTGGTCTTCGAGTTTGATTTCATCCCGGATAATAACGATTTCCTTGGGGGGCGCATCAACGCCACTTTTCTTGGGCACGATATTCAGTCGCACAATGCTGCCTTTATCACCACGTATTTCCTGCACCACGTCGGATAAGCTCCAACCGATTATATCCTGCATCTCACCTTCAATGCCCTGACCAACTCCTACTATGCGGTCGCCGGACTTAACCTGGCCACTCTTCTCCGCCGGGCCGCCGGCAACAACACTCTGCACTTTGGTAAATTCATCTTCCGACATCAATACGGCACCAATCCCCTGCAGGGAAAGTCTCATGTTGATGTCAAAGTTTTCCGATGCCCGGGGAGACATGTAGCCAGTATGCGGCTCAACCACGATGGTGTAGGCATTAAGAAAAAGTTGAAAGACGTCATCCGCATGCAGCTGTTTGGTGCGTCTTAGCACCCCCTGGTAACGCTTGGTGAGATTTTCAACAATCTCCTCAGCTTCAGTCCCGGAAAGTTTTTGTGTCAGGTAATCGTTTTTGACACGCTTGCGCCAGATGTCATCCAGCTCGGCCAGTGATTCAGCCCAAGGGGCCTCTTCACGGTCAAACAGGAATATTTCATCTTTGTTGAAATCAAATGATTGCCCCAGTCTCTTAATCGCATAAGCGACACGATTTTCAACACGTTCACGGAAGGTTTTGAAAATCACAAAAGCCGCATCAGGTTCACCGGCACGCAATGCATCATCAAGTTCGTAACGGTAACGATCAAATGCCTCGATGTCTGAACTGAGGAAAAAATGACGGTTCGGATCCAGCGTTTCCAGGTACTTGTCGAGAATCTGGGCTGACAGTTCATCATTCACTTCCTTGTGCAGGTAATGATAGCGCTTCATGAATTGCGTCACGATGATACTGGCGTCACGGTGCTGTTCGGTTGGTTTGAGTTCCTGGATGGATACTTCGGTGACCTTGGCCAATAGAGATTGGCAAGATAAAAGTAACAGGGAGATTGTAAAAATGTATCTGATCATGTTTTTGCGTTTATTCCAGCTGTAATGCTTTTGACTAGTTAACTTCCTCAAAACGAAATGGTGCATGTAATGCCTGTTGTAACTGCAGGAACTCCGGTGAATTACCATCCATGAGGCCGTGACGACAGAAAAAGTCCATTATTACCAGCTCACAGTTTGGCTTAAAAAGACCACCTTGCAATATATTATTTTTGACCTCTTCAACTGGCATGAGTTCAAAGCCTTCCACTTCGCCGTCAGTATTTTCAGGGAAAAATTCCTCTGTTAATTCAAGATCATAGCAGTAAAGCGTATCAGGTTTGTAACCTTTTTCATTCATCGCATTGTAGGTCACTGCTGATACCAGGTTCGCCTGCCGGGCAATTTGAGGCGGCATACCGGCCTCTTCAAGGCACTCTTTATGCAGATTTTCCTCAAGAGACAGACCGTGAGGCAGTCCACCAGCAACCAGATTATCAAGTTTTCCGGGGAAAATTCGCCTGTCCCTCGCTCTTCTGGCTATCCAGAGGTTGAGCTGATCGCCTCTACGCACAAAACCATTCAAATGCTGACCATAACTGCGAACACCAAAGTAGGCCACCAGGGCACGATCAAGCTCAAACAGCGTTTGGAAAGCTCTATTTTTCACAGGATAGGGTTCATCCAACAGATATTCGACAATCCCCTCCTCAACCATGGAATGACCGAACGCCTGTAAACTTGCGGTGATTTTCTGGTAACCAGAATCAGCTGACTGCAGTTGAACCGCCTGAGCGGAAATATTGAAAATTTCTGGATAACGTTTTAAATGTTCCACAAAGGCAAAACGAACATAGCCAATGCATTCATCCTCATGCAGAAAAGGCATGAATTCAGCTGGCTCAAAATTATTTAACTGCCTTACCCGTTCAATGAACTTCATTCATGAAGCATAACCTGAGATGATTGCCTAAAGAAATCTGAATTTATCGCCATTCCCATACAAAACTTGTCCCAATGATTAATAAAGAGCGTCGATTTGGCGGAATAAAACGACTTTATGGCCCCAGCAGCGTCGAAAACTTTTCGAAAGCACATATCTGCATAATTGGTATCGGTGGGGTTGGTTCCTGGGCCACTGAAGCATTGGCGAGAAGCGGTGTTGGCCGTCTGACCTTGATTGATATGGATCATGTGGCCGAGTCAAATATCAACCGGCAACTTCAGGCCATGGATTCTACGCTGGGCAAGAGTAAAGTCGCGGTTCTGGCACAACGCATTTTGGACATCAACCCTGAATGTGAAATTATGCAAATTGACGACTTCATTACTGCAGAGAACCTGGAGGCACTTTTGGCTGGCCAATTTGATGGTGTTGTTGACTGTATCGATGATTTTCGGACCAAAGCCGCTGTTATTAATCACTGCCGTGAAACGGGTACTGAACTGGTCACCACTGGCGGTGCCGGTGGTAAAACCGATCCCACCAGAATACAGCTTACTGATTTGGCCCGCTCTGAACAGGATCCTTTGCTTGCCAAAACACGCAGTCTGCTGAGTCATAGATACGGTTTTCCGCGTAATGTCTGGTCTGACGAGCAACAGGTATTCCTCTGGGACGATGGACAACTGCGTCATCAAAGACCTGAAAGCTGTTCTAATCAAACCCTAAATTGTGGTGGATTAGGTTCATCAATGCCCGTCACGGCAACCTTTGGTAATATAGCTGCCGCTTACATGCTGAAAAAACTTAACCTATCGTCATCTTGGTTATAAAATTTAAACAGCTCAACCAAACCTCATTAGTTTTAATATTTCGCCAGGGAAAAAGAATGGAAATAAAAGACCGCCATACCGATGAAGTGATACGGACCATCGAAGGAGACTCGCTTGTCGGGGTAGTTCTCACCGAAGCCAACCTGTCTAATGCAGACCTTTCTGGCGTCGACCTTTCCGAGGCTGATCTGCGCTACGCCGATCTCACCGGCGCTGATTTGAGCCATACAAAAATGCGCAACACAGATCTTCGCGGTGCCCATCTCTGCGATTCGGATTTATCCCATGCTGACCTGACAGGCGTTATTGCTGGCGGAGACCGTCCTTCGGATGCAGCAACCTTATGCAATGTCATACTGAACCACTCAACCCTGTCTTATGCCGATTTCAGGGGCGTTGACCTTAACGAAGTACAGATGAAAGACTGCATCTGCCAGGACACTGACTTTTCCAATGCGAACATGAACCGGGCCAACCTGTCCGGTTCCACACTGACTCATGCGATGCTCACCAATACCTATCTGCGCGCTGCAGATTTGAGCAATGCCAATTTATCCGGCTGTCACCTGAACGAAGCCAACCTGGTTCATGCCAACCTGGAAAACAGCCAGTTATGCAACGACGAGAACAACCATTCAACCATTCTTGCCAGAACACATTTGCGCGAAGCCGTTTTAACCAATGCCAACCTGGCAGGCAGCGTCATGCGCATGGCGGACCTGCGCGGTGCCAACCTGCGTAATGCCAATCTCAGCGGCTCTTTGATGGGCGGTGCTGTTCTGCGCGGCGCAAACGTTGCAGAAGCTGATTTTACCGGGGTCAACCTGGATACAACCACCGTTGTTAATGCCAACTTTTCCCAGGCCAGTAATGTCAATATGCCCGAATATAAGAAAGGCTGGCACTGATACAAGCTCAAAAAAATCAGAATACCCTAATCGCTAGTCATTTTTAAGTGCAGCATGTGCAGCTGCCAGCCTGGCAACCGGCACGCGTGGCGCAGAACAGGAAACATAATTCAGCCCGGCCCGATGGCAAAAATCAATGGACTGGGGATGCCCCCCGTGTTCGCCACAGATACCGACGGATAAATCGACCTTGGTCTCCCTGCCCCAGTCGACAGCCAATTTCATCAGCTTTCCAACGCCCTTTTCATCAAGCACTTCAAACGGGTTATCTTGCAGAATATCGTTCTGGTTATACATCGGCAAAAACTTGTTCTCTGCATCTTCTCGTGAGAATGAAAAAGTAGCCTGTGTTAAATCATTAGTACCAAACGAGAAAAACTCTGCACGTTTTGCCAGTTCTTCAGCTCGCATACAGGCCCTGACAACTTCAATCATGGTGCCAAAACGACAGTTGAGTTTATGCCCGCATTTAGCTTCAACGTCAGCCTTTATCGTATCCATCTGCTTTTTAACCACTTTCAGTTCCTGCGGCGTACAAACCTGGGGCACCATCATTTGCGGGTGAACCTCCATGCCCTTGGCCAGACATTCCGCTTCAGCCTCTAATATAGCCCTGATCTGCATGCCATATATTTCAGGGAAGGTAATACCCAGACGCACACCACGGTGACCCAGCATCGGATTGACTTCGATCAGGGCCCTGACTTTCTGCAACATCAGTTCCTTGGTAGCGATAGCCTGCTCTACCAGTTCAAGGCTGACCATATCACGCGATGCCTGTTTTATTTCCGATTCGGCCTCAGCTTTAAGCAATAATGCGGATGAGGCCAGAACCTCCAGCCCCCTGACCGAGTCACGTAAATGTTTAAGCTGTTCAAGGTCATCGAGCAATTGGCGTTCAGTCGGTAGAAACTCATGAATAGGTGGATCGAGCAGCCGGATTGTCACTGGTCTCGGAGCCATGGTTTCCAACAGCATCCTGAAATCGGCCCGCTGAATTGGTAACAGTTTATCGAGCGCAGCCTGACGCTGTTCCTGGGATTCGGCAACAATCATTTCGATGACAATAGGCAGGCGTTCAGCCGCGTTAAACATGCGTTCGGTACGACACAGACCAATACCCCTTGCACCAAATTTGAGCGCTCTTGCAGCATCATTAGGTGTGTCGGCATTGGCCATGACCCTGAGATAAGCGACATCATCAGCCCAGTCAAGAATGCGGTTGAGCTCTGATGTAAATTCAGGCTCCACCATGGGTACTTCGCCTAGATAGACATTGCCGTTGGAACCATCAATCGTGATCAAATCACCTTCATTAATCACTTTTCCCCCGACGTAAGCCTCACGACGTTGCACATCCACGACGATACCTTCAGCACCAGCCACACAGGGTTTACCCATTCCCCGCGCGACAACAGCAGCGTGGGACGTTTTACCGCCACGGCTGGTAAGAATGCCCTGGGATGCAAAAAAACCATGAATGTCTTCAGGCTTGGTTTCTTCACGCAGCAAAATAACGCGCTGCCCCTGATCTTTTCCAATTAATTCAGCCCGGTCAGCATCAAAAACAGCATGGCCAACTGCAGCACCAGGAGAAGCAGGCAAACCCTGCGCCAGGGGTTCCAGCGAAACATTCTGATCAAGTCGGGGATAAAGCATCTGTTCAAGGTGCGATGGATTGATACGCAATAACGCCTGCTTGCGATCTATCAGACCTTCTTCAACCATTTCAACGGATGTTCTTACCATGGCCACAGCATTCATCTTGCCGTTTCGGGTCTGCAGACAATACAGGGTGCCTCGTTCGATAGTGAACTCAAAATCCTGCACTTCACGATAATGACTTTCCAGGCGGTCACGCAGTTCGGCCAACTGCTTTGCCATTTCCGGCATTTCATTGACCAGCATATCTATCGGTTTGGGTGTACGAATACCGGCAACAACGTCCTCGCCCTGCGCATTCACCAGGTATTCACCGTATAACTTGTTTTCACCTGATCCCGGGTTGCGTGTGAATGCGACGCCGGTTGCTGAATCATTGCCGCGGTTACCAAACACCATGGTACAGATATTGACTGCCGTACCATTGGCCATGTCCGGGGTTATATTAAATTCACGCCGATAATCGACAGCGCGCTTCCCCATCCAGGAGTTAAAGACCGCCTTTATGGCAATTTCCAGTTGTTCGTAAGGATCCTGCGGAAAAACCCTGCCCGTGTGGTCATGGAAAACCTGAAGGAAACGTTCACTGATTTCCTTGAGGTGGTCTGCTGATAACCCGACATCACTTTTGATACCGGCCTGCTGTTTGACTGCATCAAATTCCCGGTCAAAAATTTCATCGGGTACGTTCATCGCCACCTTACCAAAAAGCTGGATAAAACGCCGATAGGCATCGTAACCGAAGCGGGCATCTCCGGTTTGTCGAATTTCTCCCTGCAGTGTTTCTTCATTCAAGCCAAGATTAAGAATGGTATCCATCATACCAGGCATGGAAAGCGCCGAACCACTGCGAACTGAGACCAGTAACGGGTCATCAGGATCACCAAATTTCTTGCCGGCGGCTTCTTCAACTGACAGCATATGCGTCTTAACCTGCTGCATCATATCGTCAGGCAGTGCATTGTTCTTTTCATCAAGAAAATGCAGGCAGGCTTCTGTGGTAATAACAAAGCCCGGTGGCACATTCAATCCGATTTGGGTCATTTCACAAAGGTTTGCGCCTTTGCCACCCAGCAATTTTTTGTTTTTTCCATCACCTTCTGAAAAAGCATAAACCCATTTGTTTGCTGATGACATAATACTTACCTTTGGAATAAAAAATTCAATAGACAGCCAGCAAAGGCTGTCGATGCTGTAATTGCTGGTTTGATTGAAATGTCAGGTCGACTATTTAACCTGAATTTTTTCTTTTTTAATAAAAGCTTCGATTTGCTGTTCGGCAATTAACCAGTTATCCATTTCACGCCCGGGTTCAAAGCCCTGCTTTTCAGATAAATGGTAAGCAGCTTCGGCAATCATGTTGTAGCGCTGTTCTTTGGTTATCACACTTTTGTTGGCTGCAGCCTTTTTCTTAACGACTGTTTTTTTCTTACTGACTGTTTTTTTCTTGGTAACGGCTTTCTTGGCGACAGCTTTCTTTACCGTCGATTTCTTAACAACTTTCTTTGAAGATTTTTTCTTACTCGCAGACTTCTTTTTAACCATGGCTCACCTCGAAATTAATATTGAACAATCCCTATTGCACCTTATCAAGCTTATGTTAGGTTTAAGTGACATAAAAACATTGATCTGGATCACCTAAATTTTTATTCGATGCCTGAAAAAAAGCTCCCAGGAAATAATAATAAGCCTATTTGGAAAGTATATATACTGCAATGTGCTGACGGCAGTTATTACACTGGTATAACCAATAACCTGGATGCCCGAATTGAGAAACATAATTCGGGTAAAGCGTCGAAGTACACTCGTTCGCGCCTGCCGGTGACCATGGTTTATACCGAAACAGTCACTGATAAAAGCCAGGCATTGAAAAAAGAATTTGCGCTAAAGAAGTTGCGGCGTGAAGAAAAGCAAAAATTGATTGTTGAAAACAGTATCAAAGAGTATCAAAGCACCTGAAATCACAACGTGTGATAACAAAAATTGGAACTTGCACGATACACACGCTCGAAAATCTGATGGGATAGAAATCTATCCAATAGATGCTAAAATTTGTCTTAGCCTAAAAAGAACCTAAATTTCCTATTCATATTTCAAGGACTTATTATGTCTGCTCCAGAAATCAAAGATTCCGAACTGTTTCAGCTTTTGCGTCATGGCCACATTGACCAGTTCAATAATAAAATCGAATCCGGTGAAACCTGTTCATTAACCAACTCAGATCTTCGCGGCACTGATTTACGTGGCATGAATGCCAAGGGCCTTGATATGAGCAACTGTTACTTACGGCAGGCTGATTTACGCGGCATTGATTTTTCTGAGACCATTCTCGAAGGTGCCAGCATTAATGGCGCAAAAATATCGGGTACTTTTTTCCCCAAAGAACTGCGGGCAGAAGAAATCCTGCTGTCACTCAATCATGGAACGCGCATGCGCTACATTCGGATGAAAATCAATCTGACGCGACCCGGTGATGATTGATCCACCAGTAATGTGAACTCATTTCCAGCGGTGACTGCTCAACCGACTTAAACATCAGCTCGACCGCATGTTCAGCTTTATCCTGCAAAACGCTATTACCAGAATTCAGCGACATGTAAACCAGGATTGCATCAGCAGCCGGCAATGCTGAATCAGGTAAAGCCGCTTTTGGCTGCATTCCCGGAAGCAGACTATCCTTTGCATTTTCCCAGCCGTTGCTATGCCAAAAAAGCAGCCAGGCCTTTGCCAAAAGCAGGTTACTCAGATACCAGTCCTCCTGTGAGTCGTTCATTACGGCGAAATCCTTCAACCCCCGAGCTAAAAAAACATAATCTTCCAGATGTGCGCTCACAGCG
>JARRJW010000021.1:0-24094 GCA_037388785.1 Gammaproteobacteria bacterium | reverse complement strand
TGACCGAAGCTTATCTGGTTAACTAACAGTAACCAGATAACAACCAGAATCGCTGATAACAAAGGATGGGGTACCAAACGGCTCATGGTTGTGGACCTCCAGTAGCTGCCTGTAATACAGCGCTGATATAAGCCTCAGACCGAAGTAACTGTTCAGCGGCGGCCTGACCAAATTCATAAACCGGGCCGGCGTAAACTACCATACCAATACCGATTAAAACCAATGCCAGCGGCGCTCCTAAATCAAGTACACGTACCGGACTTCCAGCAGTAGCACCCTCTTCAATTTTGAAAAATAGCATGGTTCCAGTGCGAGCCAATGTCATGATGACCAAAAGGCTCGTCACTAACAGGATAGCAAATACCCATGGCATACCCGGTTCACCTATGCTTGCCTGCAGGATCAGCCACTTGCCTACAAAACCGGATAATGGTGGCATGCCACTGACCGCCAGGGCTATGACGAGAAAGACACCAGCCAACAATTGCCCGCGTGGTAATTCAGGACCGGGTATTAGCCTGTCAAGCGCGTTACCCCTGGCTTTTGAGATTACATCGGCCAGCAGAAAAACTGCTGCTGCAGCCAGCGTTGAGTGCAGTAGATAATATAATCCTGCAGCAAACGCTTCAGCACCGCCCATACCAAAGGCCGCGAGCAGGGTCCCTGCAGAAACCACCACGAGGTAAGCAGCCTGTTGAGAAAGACGCTTACTGGCCATGACGCCAATTGTGCCGGCAACCACGGTGATCAATGCCAATGGCAATAACCAGGGATCAAGAAGTCCGGCAACAGGCCCACTTTCAGGACCAAACATTAAGCTGTGCGCCCGCAGAATGGCGTAAGCACCAACCTTGGTCATAATTGCAAACATCGCAGCAACAGGTGCACTGGTATACCCGTAAGCCCCCGGCAACCAGAGATGCAATGGCGCTAGTGCTCCTTTAAGTGCAAAAACGGCAAACAACAATAGCCCGGCTGCACGAACAACACCCAGATCCTCTTCAGAAATTTTTGCAAGGCGCTGAGTTATGTCAGCCATATTCAAAGTGCCAAGCACACCGTAAAGCGTACCTACTGCGAAAAGAAACAGGGTCGAACCAACCAGGTTGAGTACCACGTAATGAAGTCCGGCACGTGTCCTGTCGGCACCGCCTCCATACAAAAGCAAACCGTATGACGCAATTAACAGCACTTCAAAAAATACAAACAGGTTGAACAGGTCACCGGTGAGGAAAGCGCCGTTTATTCCAAATAACTGCATTTGAAACAGGACATGAAAAAAACGTGCATCGTGATCAGCTCCCCGTAATGCGTATAAAATCACAGAAGCAGACAGCACCGCGGTGAGTAACACCATTATCGCGGAAAGACGATCAGCGACGAGAACGATACCAAAGGGGGCCGACCAGTCTCCGAGCCTGTAAACAAGTACAGAACCATCAGCCACTTGCAGCAATAACTGGAAGGCAATCACAACCAGGGTGAAAGTAGCCAACAGGCTGACAGCCTGACGCATCGGTGTCGCCGAGCCCCGCAGTAAAAGTAATGCGATACCTGCGAGTAATGGCAGAAGTAACGGGGCAATCACAAGATGATTCATCAGTGATTCTCCTCGCCATCTACATGGTCGTTACCCAGCTCTGCTCGCGCTCGCAATGCGAGGACGACAACAAATGCTGTCATACCAAAACTGATAACAATGGCCGTTAAGACTAGTGCCTGTGGTAATGGGTCAGCGTAAGTTGCATTTTCCTGGATAACAGGCGGAATTCCTATCATCAATCGTCCCATTACAAACAAAAACAGATTCACGGCATATGACATCAGTGTCAGACCAAGCACTACAGGAAAAGTCCGGCCGCGCAGGCTAAGATAAACGCCACTTGCAGTCAGCACACCAATGACAATGGCAATCAATGCCTCCATTAGTTTTCACTCTCCACTACATTTTCTGGGCGATTTATATCATGCAACTGGCCAAGCCGAAGCAGAATCACAAGCGTAACTCCAACCACTACCATGAAAACGCCCAGATCAAACATCATTGCTGAAGCAACCTCAAATTCACCCACCAATGGCCAATGGACATGGGTAAATGTCGTAGTCAGGAAAGGATAGCCAAACAACCAGCTAGCCACGCCGGTTAACGTCGCCAGCAATAACCCGATACCTATCATTGGCGGTAAGCCGGTACTCATACGCGTTTTGGTCCATTCAATACCATTGGCCAGGTACTGTGTAATCAATGCAACAGCAGTAATCAGACCGGCGATAAAGCCGCCTCCAGGCAAATTATGACCTCGTAGCAGTACAAAAATAGCCACTAATAGAGCCAGGGGTAACAAGAGCCTGGAAAACGCTGCAGGAATAATTGGGTGCACATCCCAATTCCATGATCGACCGTCATAGTCCTGTTCTGGTGCAGTAAGGCGCAATCCTTCAAGTAAGGCATATATGCCTATCGCAGCAATCGCTAATACTGTTATTTCTCCAAGCGTATCAAAACCGCGAAAATCCACCAGAATGACATTCACAACATTGGTGCCGCCACCTCCGGGAACACTGTTTTCCAGGAAGTAACCTGCGATTGATTCATAAGGCCGTGTCAGTACTGCCCAGGCAAGGCCGGCAGCGCCGACACCTGCAAGCCCGGCGAGAACAAGGTCCCGGGTGTGTCGACCGGCACCGGACTCGCGAGGTGGGATTGAGGGAAGGAAATACAGGGCCAGCAATAGCAGGACGATGGTGACAACCTCTACTGAAAGCTGAGTTAACGCCAGGTCAGGGGCGGAAAATTTTACAAAGGTAAGTGCGACTATCAAGCCAACAACACTTAACATCAGCAATGCCATGAATCGTTGCCGATGAAGAATAACCGTGCCTATCGCAGCTCCGATTAAAATCAATGCTGCCACCAGGCTGACCGGATCAACCGGGGAGAGGGGTTGTGAACCGGTTATCGACCCAAAGCCCCAAAAACCTGCAAAAGCCACTGCTATAGCTGCAAGCATCGTCACTGCAACCATGCGTTGTAGAGAGGAACGATGCAGTATTGGATTTAAAACTGCAGCAAAGCCAAACAGTTTTTGCTCTAGCCACTGGAACATGCTCCTGGCATCAATATGCGCAATACTGTTTTCGTGCCAGCGGAAAAGCGGCTTACGAATCAGATAGATGATGATACCACCGATCAGTGCGACAAGACTCATGGCAAGCGCCGTATTAAAACCATGCCAGATCGACAGACTGTATGCAGGTAGATCAGCCTGCAGCGTAGACGAGGCGGCACTAGCCCACAAAGGCCCAAAGGTCCAGGCAGGGAAGATGCCCACGGCAAGACAGAGAACCACGAGAATCTCAACAGGCAGTTTCATCCAGCGAGGTGGTTCATGAGGGGTCTTCGGCAAATCAATAGGCTCTCCATTAAAGAAAACATCGTGAATAAAACGCAGTGAGTACGCAACGGCAAAGGCACCCGCAAGTGTAGCCATGATCGGCAACCACGGTATGGTACCTTCTTCGGTTAGGTAGACCGTTTTGGCAAAGAACATTTCTTTGGATAAGAAACCATTAAGTAGAGGTACGCCAGCCATTGCAGCAGATGCCACCATTGCCAAAACAGCCGTGTATGGCATGTATTTCCAAAGACCATTGAGCTTACGCATATCACGTGTGCCGGCCTCATGATCAATGATACCTGCAGCCATAAACAGTGACGCCTTAAATGTCGCATGATTCATGATATGGAAAACACCCGCAACCGCCGCCAATGGCGTTCCTATACCAAAAAGCAGGGTAATCAGACCTAAATGACTGATTGTTGAATAAGCCAAAAGCCCTTTCAGGTCATGTTTAAACAGCGCCGTATAAGCACCGATTAAAAGTGTCAGCAAACCGGCTCCACCAACCAACCAGGACCATTCCGGTGTGTAAGACAAAGCCGGAAAAAATCGCGCCAGCAGGAAAACTCCAGCCTTGACCATGGTTGCTGAATGCAAATAGGCGCTGACTGGTGTCGGCGCTGCCATAGCGTGCGGCAACCAAAAATGAAACGGAAACTGTGCTGATTTGGTGAAGACACCTAATAAAATCAGCACCAGAGTTGGTAAATACCAGGGATGCTCTCTTATCTGCTCTGCCGAGGCGAGGATAGCGGTCAATTCATAACTACCGACAATTTCCCCCAGTAGCAGGAAACCTGCCAGCATAGCCAGCCCGCCACCACCAGTAATTGCGAGGGCCATGCGTGCGCCTTTACGCGCATCTTCACGGTGCCTCCAATAGCTGATTAACAGGAACGAACTAATGCTGGTTAATTCCCAGAAAATCAATAACTGGATAATGTGTTCAGAAAGAACAATACCAAGCATGGACCCCTGAAAAAAGAGCAGATAGGCATAGAAACGCCCCATTGGATCTTTTTCTGAGAGATAATAGCGTGCATACAGAATCACCAACAAACCGATGGCCAGTATCATTAGAGCAAATAGAAGACCCAGACCATCCAGCCTGAAACTTAATGCCAGGCCGGCAGAAGTTAGCCAGTCATAACGCCATAACACTATTTCGCCCTGCATCACCGTCTGTGCCTGAGGCAATAGCAGCATTAAGGCGCTAAAACTCATAAATGTAGTAGCATAAGCCGATAACATCCGGCCCCGGGTACCAAGCCAAGACACCAGTATTGCACCAAGGAAAGGTATGGCAACAATGATTGGCAATGTCATACAGTTAATCTCCGGCAAACGTATTTAGCAATGGGTTAGTCCGTAATCAAGAAGGAAAAGCAGTTAAACTGCTTATGGCCACTAGAATGCTCATGGTAATGAAGTCTATATGACAGCTGATGCCGATTAGATTTTTATTTCATTGTAACCGTGGCAAAAATAAGAGTAAAGATTGACAACCTTTGTCAATATTCCTCATCTAGGCTTTCTATACTACCCGCTCCTAATCAACCAGACATAAATTCATATGCGGAATATTCATTGAATCCCCAACCCCAAAAACGCTTTGTTCAGAAAGCTTGCCCTGGGCATGCGGCATTCACAATCCAGGTAATACTGAAAAAATGCCAAAGTAGCCCATTTGGATTGACGGGAATAAAAATATAGCTGTAAAAATTACAAAACCTAATCAGCTTATCCGCTCTAACTTTATGATCCAACATCACTATCGAGTGATATCATCGATGTGAATATTAATGAGAGTTGTAATCGCACCCTATATGGTTCTAACTGGGTATTTTTATTGGATATATTTTTTATGCAGTATTCTAAGTCTTTGATAAATCAGAATAATGGCAGGAGAACCCCTTGAATCACCGTCCTAGGAAAAGGTTTGGTCAGAATTTTTTAACTGACTCATCTGTCATTGAAAAAATCATCCAGGCGATAAACCCCCTACCAACAGATCACATCGTTGAAATCGGTCCGGGCCAGGGCGCCATCACTCAACAGCTTATTAAACGCTGCAATCCCTAACCCAGTTTGATGCGTTAAAATTTGATTACTCAAACCTGTTTCAGGGCAAACCGTTAAGAATTACCGGCAATCTGCCCTACAATATCTCGACACCTCTTTTATTTCATTTACTGGGTCAAAGCAGCATTATCAAAGACATGCATTTTATGCTGCAAAAAGAAGTGGTGGATCGGCTTGCCGCCCACCCAAATACCAAAGCCTACGGCAAGCTTAGCGTGGTCACCCAGGCCCAGTGTGAAGCTGAAGCGCTTTTTGATATCCCGCCGGGGGCATTTAACCCTGCACCCAAGGTAAATTCAGCTTTCGTAAGACTCATCCCGAGGGAACAGCCATTATTGGCTGCCGAGCAGTGGCCAGCTTTTGAAAAAACCGTAACGGCTGCATTTGCACACCGACGAAAGACATTAAGAAACAATCTTAAAAAACTACTCGACCCGGAGCGGGCCGAGCAGGAGATAGATTTATCAAGAAGGGCCGAGTCACTGACAATCGATGAATTTATAACGTTATCACGCTTACTTGCTTAACTTGCTTTGCTTTAGCTTTTCCAGGGCTTCATCAATTGATTCATCGAGGTAATAACCATACATCTCAACGGTATTCACGCCGGTCATACGTTCCTGAATCTCATTACCCTGGTAATCCAGGAAAAGCAGCGTTGGTGTTATCGTCGCATTGTAGCGCAACGCCACATCGCGGGGTTCAATCTTCTTCCCATTGAAATCAATGATTGCCTTTGAAGCATCAATTGTCAGTACTGACATAACCGCCTTGTTGATGTAATCACCACTGATAACCATCGGGTTAAGAATTTCTTCTTTGAGCAATTCACAGTATGGACAATGATCCTGGGATACCATTAGTAGTATTGGCAGGTTTCTGGCCTCTGCCACTTTTGATAACGAATATAGATCCCTGACCGGTGGCACGACACCACTTCGGTCACCGGAGAAAACCGCTTCCGATATCAGCATGATAACCAGAAGCATGAATAATATTTTTCTCATCTTTCCTTATCAGAACGGAATATCGTCGTCAAAGCCACCTGTGTCAGTTGAAGCAGGAGCCGGTTGTTTATTCGATGATGAAGCTGATGACTGATCATATCCGCCAGAATCAGCGCCACCACGGCTGTCAAGCATCTGCATCTGGTCAGCGACAACCTCTGTGGTATAGCGGTCCTGACCACTCTGGTCCTGCCATTTGCGCGTCTGCAACTTACCCTCGATATAGACCTTACTGCCTTTTTTCAGATACTCCCCGGCAATTTCGCCGAGACGTCGGAACAGCACAACGCGGTGCCATTCGGTTTTCTCCTGGTTGTCGCCAGTATTCTTATCTTTCCAGGTTTCACTGGTCGCAACGGATATGTTGGCCACTGCGTTACCGTTCGGCATGTACCTGACCTCAGGGTCCTGACCCAGGTTACCCACCAATATGACTTTATTAACACCCCTTTGCATAATTCCTCCTCATATCAACTTCCCTGTAATTTGTTAGATTTAAACTGCTCCGGCAACCAATGCCGTCAATTCTTCTTCATCAAACTGCTTGCGATCAACTTTTAGATAAGCCACTTTTTCAGATGGAATAACAACCGCCTCGACAATACCCTGCATTGTCTGCAGACGTTTTTTAAGATCTTCCATCTTGTCCTGTGACATACCTTCCAGATTCATTACGCGGCTGCTGAACTGGCCCGGCTGAGTCATGCCCATGGCGATTACAAACCAGCTTATTGCCACAAGCATACAGGCAATGAAAACAAATTCGTAGCCAAAATACTGGTGTACCAGTCCACCGAGCACACCGCCTAAAAATCCGCCCATGAACTGGCTGGTTGAGTATGCCCCCATCGCCGTTCCCTTGGCATCGACTGGAGCGGTTTTGGAAATCAGTGATGGCAGCAACGACTCAAGCAGGTTAAATCCCCAAAAGAATACCCCCAGTAAAACCGCTGCCATAATCCAGCTTTTGGCAATGAAAAACATGCTGGCCAAAGCCAAAATAACCAGGCCGATACCGGTCAGAAATACGGCTTTCATTCGTCCATACTTTTCAGCCTGAATAATCAGCGGAACCATCAAAATCACTGATGCGAAAAGTACCGCCAGATAAAGCAGGGAATGCTCACTTAATGGCAGACCCAGATCCCTGAGCAACAGTGGCACAGAGAGAAACACGGCGGTCAGTACCAGGTGCAGACTGAAAATACCGAAATCCAGCCTGAGCAGTTGGCCATCCCGCAAAACCCTGGTCAGGGTTTGCGGAACTGTCTGGGCGTCACGATGGATTTCCTGCCTGCTTGGTGAAGGCACAATAAAAGCCACGATCAGGATACCAATGAATGCAAAAGCCCCGGTCAACCAGAAAATACCGCTCATACCCAGGTTTTGATATAAGCTGGGACCAGCCATCAAGGATATGGCAAACGAGGCACCAATGGTCATGCCAACAGTCGCCATCGCCCTGGTCCTTTTCGAATCCCGGGTCAAATCTGCCACCATTGCCATGACGGCAGCCGCTATCGCACCACTGCCCTGAATTGCCCTGCCAATCATAATCAGCCAGATATCCTCAGCAATTGCAGCGATAATGCTTCCGATGGCAAACAATAACAGGCCGCCAAGAATTACCGGTTTTCTTCCTATCCGATCAGAAAGAAGCCCAAATGGAATCTGTAATAGTGCCTGGGTAAGGCCGTATATCCCGACAGCCAGTCCAATCAGTAACGGCGTCGCTCCCTCAAGATTCTCTGCAAAAATTGCAAACACTGGCAGAATCAGGAACAACCCAAGCATGCGGAAACCATAGACACTGGCAAGGCCAAAAATAGCCTTTTTCTCGGTGTTGGTCAGAGGGGAATGTGATCTGGAGCGAGTCAAAGTTTTAGCTGCGGATTTAAAAGCGTTGATATTATCAGAAAGTTGCTTTTGATGCCTCCAGTTGCGCCATTTGGTTATTCGACAATTTGCCTGACAAAAGACGCCGTAAATCCTTCCCTGGAGGCTTGACTGCAGCATCGCCGCTGCTAACAGTTCTTTCAGTCAAAATGTCGAATACTCTATAGAACTATCTCCGTTGAGTATTTTCATGGCGGTCAAAATCAGGGTGTATTTAGGACTCCATTCAAATACTCAAGCGAGGTGTTTCGATATTGAGGAAAAATCAGTCTATTTCGCGTATATTGAAAGATTTAGTCTCAGCCGGCCATAACGATGGATCACATTCACATACAGGGCGCCCGAACCCACAACCTGAAAGACTTTGACCTGACCCTGCCACGTGACAAACTCATCGTTATCACGGGCCTGTCCGGTTCCGGCAAATCGTCACTGGCATTCGACACGATTTATGCTGAAGGCCAGCGCCGTTATGTTGAATCCCTTTCCGCATATGCGCGCCAGTTCCTGTCAATGATGGAAAAACCAGATGTCGACCACATCGAAGGGCTTTCCCCGGCAATTTCCATTGAGCAGAAAACCACCAGCCACAACCCACGCTCAACGGTTGGTACCATTACCGAAATCTATGATTACCTGCGCCTGTTGTTTGCCCGGGCAGGCACGCCGTTGTGCCCACAACATGGTGAAAAACTCGAGGCTCAAACCATCAGCCAGATGGTTGACCATGTCATCGGGCTGGAGGAAGGCAAGCGCCTGATGCTGTTGGCACCCGTGATATCTGAACGCAAAGGCGAATATCACAAGCTTATGCAGGAGCTGAAATCACAAGGATTCATTCGCGCCCGTATTGATGGTGATATCTATGATCTTGATGATGCACCTGATCTTGAACTGCACAAGAAACATACTATTGAGGTCGTGATTGATCGGTTTAAAGTGCGTGATGACCTGAGATTACGCCTGACCGAGTCTTTTGAAACTGCTCTTAACATGGCAGAAGGCGTTGCACGTATTGCTTCAATGGACCCGGACGATGACTTTAGTGAGATTATCTTTTCGGCAAACTTCTCCTGTCCGGTTTGTGGTTACAGTATTGAGGAACTTGAGCCCAGGCTGTTCTCTTTCAACAACCCGGTGGGTGCCTGTCGCACCTGCGATGGTCTTGGTGTCGAGCAGTATTTCGATCCGCATAAAGTTGTAGGCCATCCTGAACTGTCACTGGCCTCTGGCGCAATCAGGGGCTGGGACAGGCGCAATGCCTATTATTTCCAGATGCTCAAGTCACTGGGAAAGCACTATGGTTTTGATATCGAAACACCTTGGCAGGAATTGCCGGATAACATTCAGGCGATCTTACTGGAAGGTAGTGGCTCAGAAGAAATAAAGTTCAATTACTTCAATGACGGTGGTCGCAAAGTCAGTAAACAGCATGCCTTTGAAGGCATTCTGCACAACATGAAAAGACGCTTTCGCGAGACTGAGTCCAATGCCGTTCGCGATGAACTTGCCCGCTATATTTCTTCACAGGCCTGTCCGGACTGTGCTGGCACAAGACTCAATGCCGGAGCGCGAAATGTATTCGTCGCTGATCACAACCTTCCCTCGATAACGGCACTTTCAATTGAAGCTTGTTTGAATTTTTTCCGTGAGCTTCAATTACCTGGCAAGCAGGGAAAAATCGCAGAAAAAATTCTTAAGGAAATTAATGACCGGCTAAGTTTCCTGGTCAACGTTGGGCTCAACTATTTATCATTGAACCGCAGTGCCGAAACACTTTCAGGTGGAGAGGCCCAGCGCATTCGTCTGGCCAGCCAGATTGGAGCCGGCCTTGTTGGTGTCATGTATGTACTGGATGAACCATCGATTGGTTTGCATCAGCGTGACAATGAACGCCTGCTCAAGACATTGACTCATTTAAGGGATATAGGCAATACCGTCATCGTGGTTGAACATGACGAGGATGCCATTCGTACCGCTGACCATATTGTTGATATTGGCCCAGGCGCCGGCGTTCACGGAGGCCAGGTCATTGCAGAGGGAACCGCAGAGGAAATTGCAGCCACGGAAAACTCTTTGACTGGCCAGTATCTGAGCCGTCAATTAGAGATAGCCATTCCGGATTCAAGAACCACGCTTGACGCCAATCAGACCCTGGTCCTGTCAGGCGCTCGTGGCAACAACCTGAAAGCGGTCGAACTGGAAATCTTCGCTGGTCTTTTTACCTGTGTAACCGGCGTTTCAGGGTCAGGCAAATCCACACTGATTAATGACACGCTATATCCATTGGCTGCGAATTATTTAAATAAGGCCAGCCACAGCGTTGCAAACCATGACTCTATTAGCGGGCTGGAATTATTCGATAAGGTTGTTGATATTGATCAATCTCCAATTGGTCGTACCCCTCGTTCCAACCCGGCCACTTACACGGGCCTGTTTACGCCGATACGAGAACTTTTTGCCGGCGTGCCGGAATCCCGTTCTCGTGGCTATCAACCTGGGCGATTCAGTTTCAATGTCAAAGGCGGACGATGTGAGGCCTGCAAGGGTGATGGTGTTATCAAGGTTGAAATGCATTTTCTACCTGATATTTATGTGCAGTGTGATGTTTGCAAAGGCAAGCGCTATAACCGCGAAACCCTTGAAATACATTACAAAGGCAAAAGCATTAATGAAGTGCTCGAAATGACCATTGAAGACGCACTGGCATTTTTTGATGCCGTACCAGTAATCAAAAGAAAACTGCAAACACTGATGGATGTTGGACTGAGCTACATACAACTTGGCCAGAATGCCGTGACGCTGTCAGGAGGTGAAGCCCAGCGGGTCAAACTCTCCAGGGAATTATCAAAAAGAGATACTGGTCGTACCCTGTATATCCTTGATGAACCGACAACCGGTCTGCATTTTCATGATGTTAAACAGTTATTAACCGTGCTTCATCGCTTGCGAGATCATGGTAATACGGTTGTAGTCATTGAGCACAATCTCGATGTCATTAAAACGGCTGACTGGATTATAGATCTCGGACCGGAAGGCGGTGATAAAGGCGGTGAAATTATCGCCACAGGCACACCCGAAAGCGTTGCGCAAAATGCTGCTTCTCATACAGGCAGGTTCCTGAAAAAAATACTTCTCGACTAAAGCACCTGTACTGTGTCACCAAGATTGGCAGAAAGGCCAACTGCTGCACTGCCACCGTTAGCTGCAATCTCGACCAGCCCCATTGAGTTGTAATACCAAAAAAGTTCACCTGCAGGCACTGATGAAAAAGTATCCGCATAAGCAATTG
Organism: Gammaproteobacteria bacterium; assembly: GCA_037388785.1. GTDB lineage: Bacteria > Pseudomonadota > Gammaproteobacteria > Chromatiales > Chromatiaceae > JABDQZ01. The sequence goes on along the minus strand of JARRJW010000021.1, from coordinate 12,416 downwards.
GCTTAAGTCCAGACAGAGACAATTGCTGCTGCTGCGAAAGATTCCTGATTCCTGTTAACAGGTTGCCGTAATGATCGATGTATATTATCCGTGATATTTCATCTGGCCATTCACAGCCATGGATTTGAGAGAACTCCAGCTCTTTGGTGCTGACCGGCTGGAGGTTGATTAATCGCACAACCACGGGGGCAAACCAGTCACGGGCATGAAAACTTGTCGAAATATTTGCCGGAATTTCCAGCAGTTTTTCAATTTGCGCCTGTGGGTTTTGCGCTATTAGCCTTGAGAGCAAACCATTATCCGGTGCAATAATGGTCATTTCATCGACTGTTACTTTTATAATCGCCCGTTGCGAACCAACACCAGGATCAATCACCGCTATCATGTAGCCTTTTTTAACCGGTAACTCAGCGTGAACTGCCGCCAGTAAATAGGAAGCCAAGTAAGGGTCGGTTCCAGGGGCATCAGCAACCAGGTTTATAAAATCAGCTGTGGTTTCAGATCGTATAACTGCTTCAACCTGTCCGACATAAGGCCCATCAGAACCAAAATCGCTAAAAAAATAAACCAGCATGGTTGAATACTTTATCCAGTGACTTAACGACTTAATGATAGCAACTATAGAGGGTCTTTAAATAAAGTAAAATGAACAGCTATTGGTGCCATAAAAAAACCGGGCTTTGCCCGGTTTTGATACTAAAATGACTTATTAATGTCAGATATTTTAATCTTCAGTGGCATCTTCAGATGTTGGCTCTGGACGATCAACCAGTTCGACATAAGCCATAGGCGCTTTATCTCCAGCACGATAGCCACACTTCAAAATACGTAGATAGCCACCTGGACGCGATTCATAACGCGGACCCAGTTCACCAAATAATTTACCAACAGCGGCATCATCACGAAGACGATCAAAAGCCAGTCGACGATTAGCTACACTGTCATTTTTAGCCTTTGTTATGAGAGGCTCAGCAAAACGACGCAATTCTTTCGCCTTTGGCAGAGTCGTTTTGATAAGATCATGTTCGAACAGGGAAACTGCCATGTTACGAAACATCGCTTTACGATGACTGCTATTTCTATTGAGCTGACGCCCTGATTGACGATGACGCATTTTCTTATACCTACTAAATATTTCCCGTTTTCACGAAAATGAAAAAATCAGTTTTAACCGCCCATAACCTCATCAAGGTTTTCAGGTGGCCAGTTTTCAAGACGTTGGCCAAGTGATAATCCACGCGTAGCCAGTACATCTTTGATCTCAGTAAGAGATTTCTTACCCAAGTTGGGTGTTTTTAACAGTTCCACTTCGGTACGCTGAACCAGGTCACCGATCAGGAAGATATTTTCTGCTTTCAAACAGTTGGCTGAACGCACTGTAAGTTCAAGATCATCAACCGGACGCAGCAGAACTGGATCAATCTGCGGTTCAGCTGAGCCAGCAACCTCTGCAGGTTTGGCAGATACTGTTTCATCAAGATAAACAAATGCTGATAACTGATCAGACAGAATGGTTGCTGCACGTTTAATCGCATCTTCAGGATCAATAGTGCCATTTGTTTCAAGCTCAATAATCAGACGATCAAGGTCAGTTCTCTGTTCAACACGGGCGGCTTCAACAGTGTAAGCAACACGTTTGACCGGACTGAATGAAGCATCGAGCTGTAGATGTCCAATGGGACGATCTTCACCGGCGGTACTATCGCGGTTGGCCGCTGGCTGGTAACCACGACCGCGAACCACCCTCATGGTCATATTCAGAGAACCTTTATCATCAAGTTCTGCAATAACATGATCTGGATTAGAAATTTCAACATCATGTGGCAGCTGAATATCTGCGGCGGTAACTGTTGCCGGGCCATTTACGTTGATGCTGAGTGTTGCTTCTTCGCGCTCGTGCATGATCACCGCAAGTTCTTTCAGGTTAAGCATGATCTCCAGTACGTCCTGCTGCAGACCTTCCAGAGCCATGTATTCATGCAGTACACCGTCAATTTCCACATCAACGACGGCACAACCAGACATGGAAGAAAGAAGAATACGCCTTAAAGCATTACCCAGCGTATGACCATAACCACGTTCGAGTGGCTCAAGAGCTACTTTGGAGCGTCTTTCGGTAATTTGTTCAACATCAACGATATTGGGCTTTAAAAAATCTGTGACGGAATCGGTCATTTACAATCCTAACGATATATAGATTAATTACTTGGAATAAAGCTCTACGATCAGCTGTTCATTAATTTCAGCTGGCAGGTCCTGGCGTTCAGGAATACGCTTGAATGTTCCGGACATTGCTTTGGGATCGACTTCAACCCAGTCAGCAAAACCGTATTGTTCAGCCAGAGCAATAGAGTTTTGAATTCTAACCTGCTTTTTAGCTTTTTCATTGACACTGATGACATCATCAGCATTAACCTTGTAAGAGGCAACGTTAACTACGCTTCCATTTACCAGAATGGCTTTATGGGCAACCAGCTGACGGGCTTCGGCGCGAGTCGAGCCAAACCCCATACGGTATACAACATTATCCAGACGGCGTTCAAGTGCTTGCAGCAAATTTTCACCCGTTGGACCTTTGGCTGCGTCAGCTTTTTTATAGTAGGTACGGAACTGTCTTTCGAGAATACCGTACATACGTCTGACTTTCTGTTTTTCACGAAGCTGAACACCATAATCAGACAGGCGACGGCGACGGTCTGTAGTCTGACCAGGAACCTTTTCCATATTACACTTGGTATCTATGGAACGAACACGGCTTTTCAGGAACAGGTCGGTTCCTTCACGACGGCTTAATTTACACTTTGGTCCAATATATCTTGCCATGATATTTCTCCAGCTTACACGCGGCGTTTCTTGGGAGGACGACAGCCATTGTGAGGTATAGGCGTCACATCGGTAATGCTGGTGATTTTGTAACCAGCTGCATTTAAGGCACGAACAGCAGATTCACGACCTGGCCCAGGACCTTTCACATTCACATCGAGATTTTTCAAACCATAGTCCTTGGCAGCCTGTGCGGCACGATCTGCAGCCACCTGGGCAGCAAAAGGCGTACTCTTCCTAGAACCACGGAAACCGGATCCACCTGAGGTAGCCCATGACAGAGCATTACCCTGACGGTCAGTAATTGTGATAATCGTATTGTTGAAAGAAGCGTGAATATGGGCTACTCCATCAGTAACCGTCTTTCTCACTTTCTTTTTTGTGGTGGACTTTGCCATTGCTATTACCTAAGAAAACTTTAATCTAGTTTAACGTTTGATTGGTTTACGAGGACCTTTTCGGGTACGCGCATTAGTCTGGGTTCTTTGACCACGCAGTGGCAAACCCCTTCTGTGACGGATACCACGGTTAGTTCCCAGATCCATCAAGCGCTTGATGTTCATGGATACTTCTCTGCGCAAATCACCTTCAACGGTAAATTTCGCAACTTCATTACGGACGTTGTCCATTTCGCCATCAGAAAGATCCATGATCTTTCTATCTGTTGGAATACCAACTGCAGCACAAATGTCAGCCGCCCGTTTGCGACCGATACCATAAATCGACGTCAGTGCTATCACTGCATGCTTACGATCTGGAATGTTGACTCCGGCTATACGCGCCATTTTAGACTCCCAAAAACATCCACGGTATTACGCGAAAACGCGCAATTCTATATTACAAAAAACCAATTATCAACCAAGAAACAAGGCTGTACGTCTAATTAACCGCACGAACTTTCATTTTTACTCTCCAAAAAAATCTTCATGCCTTAACGCAGTACGCCGGCACCACCACTACCTTTCAAATTTGCTTTTTTCATCAGTCCTTCGTACTGATGAGACATTGCGTGTGCCTGAACCTGGGCCATGAAGTCCATCACAACCACAACAATAATCAGCAGAGAAGTACCACCAAAGTAAAAGGGTACATTCCAGCCAACGATCAAAAACTCTGGCAACAGACAAACCGCAGTAATGTAAATAGCACCTGCCAGGGTCAGACGAGACATGACGCTATCAATATACTTGGCTGTCTGCTCTCCAGGGCGAATTCCAGGAATAAACGCACCTGAACGCTTCAGGTTATCTGCCGTTTCACGCGAATTAAATACCAACGCAGTGTAGAAAAAGCAGAAAAATATTATCGCTGCTGCATACATCATTACGTACATTGGCTCACCTGGAGAGAGCTTCGCAACAATGTCCTGCAACCAGCGCATATCATCTGTCGATCCCGCCCAGGACGCCAGCGTCGTTGGGAACAGAATAATACTCGAAGCAAAAATAGGTGGAATCACACCAGCCATATTCAGTTTCAACGGCAAATGACTCGACTGGGCAGCAAACATTTTTCTACCCTGCTGTCGCTTTGCATAATTGACCGTGATTCTGCGCTGACCACGCTCAACAAAAATTACGAATGCGGTTACCAGTATTGCCAGGATAAACAGTGTCAATACGGTAACGGAACTCATTTCACCAGTCCTGACCAGTTCCATAGTGCCACCTATGGCAGAAGGCAGACCTGCAACAATACCGGCAAAGATAATGATTGAAATACCATTACCCAGCCCCCGCTCGGTAATCTGTTCGCCCAACCACATCAAAAACATGGTTCCTGTTACCAGAGAGACAGCTGCGGTAAAAACAAAACCAGTCCCCTGATGAATAACCACATTGGTACCGCCAGCAGTCTGACTTTGCAGCGCAATGGCAATACCGATTGCCTGGAATGTCGCTAGTACAACCGTGCCGTAACGGGTGTACTGGGTAATCTTACGACGACCGGCTTCACCTTCTTTTTTCAGTTGCTCCAGTTTGGGTAAGACCGCTGTCATTAGCTGCATAATAATTGATGCAGAAATGTACGGCATAATTCCCAGGGCAAACAGACTGGCACGTTCCAAGGCACCACCGGAGAACATATTGAACATGTCCAAAATTGTTCCGGACTGGGCATCAAACATTGCCGCCAGTGCCGTCGGGTTAACACCAGGTACAGGAATAAAGGTACCTATACGGTAAACGATCAATGCACCAATCATAAAAAATATGCGTCGGCGCAATTCGGTCATTTTAGCCAGGCTTGGACCACCCCCGGCTGTTGCTGCAGATCCTTTAGCCATAAGGTTTAGTCTTCTACCTTACCACCTGCAGCTTCAATGGCAGCCTTGGCGCCCTTAGTTGCCTTAATACCTTTTACAGTAACAGCCTTGTTAATTTCACCAGACAAAATCACTTTTGCACGTGTTTTGGTTCTGGGCAAAATATCAGCATCATATAGAGCGTTCATATCAACCACATCGGCTGCAACCTTTTCCAGTTCGCTTAATGTGACTTCTGCTGTTACTTTTGCTTTGGCAGAATTAAAGCCTACTTTTGGCAAACGACGCTGCAATGGCATCTGACCGCCTTCGAAACCAATAATACTACCGCCACCGGAACGTGATTTTTGGCCTTTATGGCCACGGCCACAGGTCTTACCCAGACCACTGCCTATTCCACGACCAACGCGTTTTGCTGCTGTTTTACTGCCTTCAGATGGTTTAAGTGTATTCAGTCGCATTTAGGCTTCCTCTACTACGTTGACCATGTAAGATACTTTGTTCAGCATTCCACGGGTCGAAGGTGTATCTTCAACTGAAACAGTCTGATGCATACGTTTAAGGCCAAGCCCCCGCACGCAGCACTGATGACTTTTCAGTCGTCCATTTAGGCTACGCACCAGCGTAACTTTCATCATTTTCTTGTCAGACATGGCTTATTCCAAAATTTCCTGGACGGTTTTACCTCTTTTGGCAGCCACAGACTCGGGATCTGCCATTGAAGCGAGGCCATTTAATGTGGCACGAACAACATTAGCCGGATTATTAGTTCCAATAACTTTTGCCAAAACATTGTGGATGCCAACTACTTCAAATACTGCACGCATGGCACCACCGGCAATAATTCCGGTACCTTCTGAAGCGGGCTGCATATAAACTCTTGCTGCACCGTGTTTACCAACTATCGGGTACTGCAGAGTATCGCCTCTCAGGTTTACCGCTTTCATATTTTTACGTGCGGTATCCATTGCTTTCTGAATGGCAATAGGCACCTCTTTGGCTTTACCTGTACCAAAGCCTACTTTACCTTTTCCATCACCAACGACAGTCAGCGCGGTGAATCCAAAAACACGACCACCTTTAACTACCTTGGCTACACGGTTTACGGTGACAAGCTTTTCAAGTAACTCTTCTGTTTCAGGTTTTGTATTAGCTGCATTTGACATAACGATACCTTAGAAATCCAAACCATTTTCGCGAGCTGCATCCGCTAGCGCTTTTACTCGTCCGTGGTATTTGAACCCTGAACGATCAAATGCAACTTTCTCAACACCGGCAGCCTTTGCACGCTCGGCAATAAACTTGCCCACAACTGCTGCGGCTGAAACGTTACCTTTATGACCGTCAATAGCCTCAACTACAGATTTTTCTGTTGTAGATGCAGTTGCAATTACATTGGCGTCTGACGAAATTACCTGAGCGTAAGTGTGTGCTGATGTACGATGAACTGTCAGTCTTGGAACCAGCAGTTCTTTTATTTTCAGACGGGATTTACGCGACCTTCTTAAACGACTCTGTTTCTTATCCATCACATTAACCCCTATTATTTCTTCTTGGCTTCTTTACGGATGACATATTCATCTGCATAGCGAACACCTTTGCCTTTGTATGGCTCTGGTGGACGGAAAGCCCTGATCTCGGCAGCAACCTGACCGACAACCTGCTTATCAAAACCCTTGATTACAATTTCGGTTTGAGAAGGGGTTTCAGCCGTTACACCTTCAGGCAATTCGTAAACCACCGGGTGTGAGAACCCCAGTGCCAGATCTAGAGTTTTGCCCTTGGCCTGTGCGCGGTAACCGACCCCAATAAGCGTCAGTTTCTTCTCAAATCCCTCGCTCACACCAGTAATCATATTGTTAATAAGTGCACGGGCGGTGCCAGCCTGTGCCCAGCTTTGCTTCTCTTCATTAACAGGTTTAAAAGTAACAACACCGTCATTTTGGTCAGCCGTAACCAGCGGATGCAGTTCATGAGTAAGGGTTCCCTTGGAACCTTTAACTTCAACATTCTGCCCTTTTATAGTGACTGTAACTCCGTTGGCTACAGAAACAGGTGCTTTAGCAACACGTGACATTTTAGCCTCCGAAATTAAGCAACATAGGCGATGACTTCACCACCATGACCAGCACTGCGTGCCGCACGGTCAGTCATCAAACCCTTGGAAGTTGAAATTATTGCTACACCAAGTCCGCCGCGGACTTTAGGCAGCTCGTCTGAACCTTTATACAGGCGCAACCCAGGCTTGCTAGCACGTTTTAACAAATCAATAACGGGTTTACCCTGGAAATACTTGAGTTCGATAGTTAAAACCGGCTTTGCATCAGTTGTAGCAGAATAATCGGCGATATATCCTTCTGCTTTCATTAACTCAGCAACAGCTTTTTTGAACTTGGAAGAGGGCATAGACACGCTCGATTTACCAACGGATTGCCCGTTTCGTATACGCGTCAACATATCCGCAATGGGATCAGACATACTCATGAAAAATGCTCCTAGGTCAGCCACCTTCGAGGCGCGATACCAGTAAAATTAATCATCACGCAAAACAAAATGCGTGTTCCAGAGAAAATTAAGCTAACTTTCAATGGAGCCCCATACTTTAGAGGCTGGTTTAAATAAAAAACAGTCCGAAATTCTGGACTGCTTAAGTGTTTGACCTTTCGTCAAAAAGGTCGCGTAATATACATTATTTTTTTAGCCCGGTAAACAACAAAACCGGGATATTTAAACAATTACCAGCTGGACTTAACCAGACCGGGTACATCGCCGCGCATGGCGGCTTCACGCAGTTTATTGCGGCACAGACCAAATTTTGAGTAGACAGCATGGGGTCTACCCGTAATTCTGCAGCGTTTTACCTGGCGACTGGAACTACTGTCACGCGGCATTTTCTGTAATTTCAGAACTGCCTCATCAATCTGCTCCATTGAGCTCGATGGATCCTTGATAATTTTTTTCAAGGCATCGCGTTTTTCAGCATACCGGGCAACTTTTTGTGCACGCTTATTTTCGCGAGCAATCATGCTTTTTTTAGCCATTCTCTTACCTTAATTCTTGAAAGGGAAATTAAAACCCTGCAACAGGGCTTTTGCTTCCTCGTCAGTTTTTGCCGTGGTTGTAATACTGATATCCATACCACGAAGTGCATCAATTTTGTCGTAATCAATTTCAGGAAAAATAATCTGTTCGGTCACGCCCATGTTGTAATTACCACGACCATCAAATGCCTTGCCATTGAGACCGCGAAAATCACGAATACGCGGGATGGCAATTGAGATCAGTCTATCCAGGAATTCGTACATGCGCTCGCGACGCAGAGTCACTTTACAGCCCACTGGCCAGCCTTCGCGAACCTTAAATCCGGCAATGGATTTTCTTGCTTTGGTTACAATTGGCTTTTGACCCGCGATTTTCTCTAAATCCGAAACAGCATGTTCCATGATTTTCTTATCGCCAATCGCTTCACCTACGCCCATATTAATGGTGATCTTGGAGATTTTTGGAACCTCCATAGCACTTCCGTAACCGAATTTTGACTGCAGATCTTTTGCAATCGTGTCGTTGTAAACCTGTTGTAATCTAGCCATCGGTATATACCTTAAACATCCACGACTTCATTATTAGACTTGAAGAAACGCACCTTGCGACCATCTTCAAGTACTTTGAAGCCAACTCTATCTGCCTTGTTAGTTGCTGGGTTGAACAAAGCCACGTTTGAAACATCCAATGGCATTTCCTTTTCAACGATACCACCAGTTTCACCTGCATTAGGGTTAGCCTTGGTGTGACGTTTTACCATGTTGACATTTTCAACCAGCACTCGACCGGTATGAACTTCCAGGACAGTTCCACGTTTGCCTTTGTCTTTACCAGCGATAACAATGACGTCATCACCCTTTTTGATTTTACTCATAGCCATTGCTGATACCTCAAAGAACCTCAGGAGCCAAAGAGATAATTTTCATGAACTTATCTCCTCGCAGCTCGCGTGTTACAGGGCCAAAAATACGGGTTCCGATTGGTTGATGTGTGTTGTTGAGTAAAACAGCAGCATTACCATCAAAACGTATCAAAGAACCATCTGGTCTGCGCACACCTTTTCTCGTGCGAACAACGACTGCATTAAAAACATCACCTTTTTTCACTTTCCCGCGTGGGATAGCGTCTTTAATCGTGACTTTAATAATGTCGCCAATACCCGCATAACGACGGTGCGAGCCACCCAAAACTTTGATGCACTGAACTCGCTTGGCACCGCTGTTATCGGCGACGTTTAGCATTGATTGCATCTGTATCATGTGACCACCCTAGCCTTAAAAAATAAAATTACAAAATCACTCTTCATGACTGACGACTTTAACCAGACGCCAGGTCTTAGATTTTGAAATTGGTTTACATTGTTCAACGATAACTGTATCGCCTTCCTTACAAACATTTTCTTCATCATGCGCATGAACTTTGGTAGAACGTTTCACGAACTTGCCATATACGGGATGACGAACTTTACGCTCCATCATAACGGTGATGGTTTTATCCATTTTATCACTAACGACTAGACCCTGAACGGTACGGTTAGTTTCTGTTACAACTTCATTCATGACTGACCACCAGCTTTAGCTTGATTCATAACTGTGTGCACACGGGCAATGTCTTTCTTTACCTGCTTCATCTGATGAGGCCGGGATAACTGACCGGTACCCTGCTGCATCCTCAGGTTGAATTGCTCTTTACGCAAATCAAGCAGAATGGTCTGCAACTCTTCAGCTGTCTTTTCTTTCAATTCACTGGCATTCATCACAGTATCGTCCGTTTAGCAAAACCTGTTTGAACCGGCAATTTAGCAGCTGCCAGTGCAAACGCTTCACGTGCCAATTCTTCACTGACACCTTCAATTTCATAAAGCATGCGACCAGGTTGAATCTGTGCAACCCAGTATTCAACGTTACCCTTACCTTTACCCTGGCGAACCTCTAAAGGTTTTTTGGTAATCGGCTTGTCTGGGAAAACGCGAATCCAAAGTCTTCCGCCACGCTTTACAGTTCTGGTGATGGTACGACGGGCTGCTTCGATTTGACGCGCCGTAATACGACCACGACCGGTAGCCTGCAAACCAAACTCACCAAAACTTACCTTACTACCACGAGATGCCAGACCGCGATTACGGCCTTTCATCTGTTTACGAAATTTTGTTCTCTTAGGCTGTAACATGACTTATGCTCTCTTTCCTGCAGAACTACCTGCATCATCTGCGGCCGCAGGCGATTCACCTGCATAGACCTCACCTTTGAAAATCCAAACTTTGACACCAAGGATTCCATATGTAGTCAAAGCTTCAGCAAAACCGTAATCAATATCAGCACGAAGAGTATGCAGAGGAACCCTGCCTTCGCGATACCATTCATTACGGGCAATTTCCGCACCATTCAGTCGTCCGGAAATATTAACCTTGATTCCTTCGGCACCGAGACGCATCGAATTTTGAACTGCGCGTTTCATGGCTCTACGGAACATGACACGACGCTCAAGTTGCTGCGCGATACTCTCAGCGACCAACTGCGCATCCAGCTCAGGTTTACGAATTTCCTCGATGCTGATATGAACAGGAATACCCATCATTTGAGAAACCTGGGCACGAAGCGCATCGATGTCTTCACCTTTTTTACCAATAACCAATCCAGGGCGTGCCGTATGAATGGTGATGTTGGCATTGTTCGCTGGTCGGTTGATCTGGATACGACTGACTGAAGCCTGAGATAATTTCTTTTTCAGAAAATCTCTAACTTTCATATCGGTATAAAGCAAGTCTGCATAGTCCTTGCTGTTTGCGTACCACTTCGACGTCCATTCTTTAACAATACCTAGACGTATACCAGTTGGATGTACTTTTTGACCCATAAAGCTCTCTCCACCTAAACTAGTCAGCTACCGTAACGGTAATATGACTGGTTCTTTTTAAAATTCGAGTTGCACGGCCCTTGGCCCTTGCACGGATTCGTTTCATTGTCGGCCCTTCATCTACAAAAACAGCCGAAACCTTTAGCTCGTCAATATCCGCACCTTCATTGTTCTCTGCATTGGCAATGGCTGAATCAAGGACTTTCTTGACCAGATCAGCACCTTTTTTCTTGCTGAAAGACAAGATATCCAGAGCTTGCTCTACAGGTAGGCCACGTATCTGATCAGCTACCAGACGGCCTTTTTGGGCAGACAACTTTGCGAAACGTAATTTTGCACTTGTTTGCATGATTAGATTCCTTATTCCTTACTTGGCTTTTCTATCTGCCGCATGGCCACGATAAGTGCGCGTCAAGGCGAATTCACCAAGTTTATGACCAACCATGTTTTCATTAATCAAAACCGGAACGTGCTGTTTACCATTATGAACAGCGATGGTTAGACCGACCATGTCTGGCAGGATCATGGAACGTCTGGACCATGTTTTAATTGGTCGCTTATTGTTGGTTTCTACCGCTTCTTTCACCTTTTTTTCCAGGTGATGATCGATAAATGGACCTTTACGAACTGAACGAGGCATCTTCTTTTACCCTATTTATTTACGGTTGCGGCGACGAACAATCAATTTGTCTGTGCGCTTGTTGCTACGAGTCTTATAGCCCTTCGTGGGAGTTCCCCAAGGACTTACTGGATGACGGCCACCAGAGGTGCGTCCCTCACCACCACCATGCGGATGATCAACCGGGTTCATGGCTACACCACGAACTGTCGGACGAACACCACGCCATCTTTTTGCACCGGCTTTACCCAATGAACGCAAATTGTGTTCTGAATTACCCACTTCACCAACCACTGCACGACACTCGGAAGGTACTTTGCGCATTTCACCAGAGCGTAGACGCAGAGTCACATGACGACCTTCACGAGCCAGCAACTGAGCAGACGCGCCTGCTGAACGAGCAATTTGCGCACCTTTGCCAGGTTTCATCTCGATGCAGTGAACCAGTGTACCCAGCGGGATATCACGCAAAGGCAGACAGTTACCTGTAGTTATTGGCGCATCAGAACCTGATTGAATCTTGTCACCGGTTGTCAATTTCTTTGGTGCGATGATGTAACGACGTTCACCATCTGCATATTTGATCAAGGCAATATTTGCTGTTCGGTTAGGATCGTACTCAATACGCTCAACAGTACCGATAACAGCATCTTTATCACGTTTGAAATCAATCACACGGTAGTGCTGTTTATGCCCACCACCCATATGACGGGTAGTAATCCTTCCCTTGTTGTTACGTCCGCCGGATTTGCTTTTCTTCTCCAGAAAAGGCGCATGTGGCGCACCTTTATGCAGATCGGATTTTACTAC
>JARRJW010000020.1:1553-15001 GCA_037388785.1 Gammaproteobacteria bacterium | reverse complement strand
TATCTTCATCAAATTCTTCGATACCCATCATCTCTTCAACAGGCACATAGGCGATTTCGTCGACTGTGGTAAAGCCTTCCTGAACCAGGATGGCAGCAACTTCCTCATCGACGTCAAGCGCATTCATGAATTGCTCAATAATACCTTTGGCTTCTTCCTCACCTTTTTCGGCAGCCTGCTCTTCGCTCATGACATTAAGATCCCAGCCGGTCAGCTGGCTGGCCAATTTTACATTCTGACCACCACGACCAATGGCCTGAGACAGGTTGTCGTCTTTTACGGCCACGTCCATCGAATGAGAATCTTCATCGACAACAATGGAAACGACGTCTGCCGGTGACATGGCATTAATCACAAACTGCGCGGGATTATCATCCCAGAGAATGATATCAACACGTTCGCCGTTTAATTCGTTGGAAACCGCCTGAACACGCGAACCACGCATACCGACACAGGCACCAACAGGATCAATTCGGGCATCGTTTGCCCTGACTGCGATTTTTGCGCGCAGTCCCGGGTCTCGGGCAGCACCAATAATCTCAATCAGGTTTTCACCCACCTCAGGCACTTCCAGTTTGAACAGTTCTACTAATAGTTCCGGGCGAGTACGTGACACCAATAATTGCGGACCCCGTCCCTCCGAATTGATTTCGTAGAGATAACCTCTAATGCGGTCACCAACGCGGATAGCCTCGCGATTAATCAGATCTGACTTGGCAATCAAAGCTTCAGCGTTGTTACCCAGGTCAAGTACTATATTGCCTCGGTCCAGACGTTTGACAACACCGGTGACCAGCTCACCTTTGCGGTCCTGGTATGCTTCAACCACTTTAGCTCTTTCGGCTTCTCGAACTTTTTGAACAATAACCTGTTTAGCTGTTTGTGCTGCAATGCGGCCAAATTCTATCGATTCGATCGGCTCTTCAATATATCCACCAATCTCAATTTCCGGATTAAGCTCATGGGCGGCTGAATAAGTTATCTGCGTAATCGGATTTTCAAGCTCGGAAGTTTCACTATCATCAATGACCTCCCAGACACGGAAAGTATCGTAATCACCGGTATTACGGTCAATATCTACCCGAACATCAATCTGTCAACCGTTTTTCTTACGCGTTGCCGATGCCAATGCAGCTTCAATCGCCATGAAAATGATCTCTTTATCCACGCCTTTTTCATTAGAAACCGCTTCAACTACAAGTAAAATTTCTTTATTCATCCAACCAAATCCTAACTAAAAATCCGGTTAAAACCGGGGAACCAACCTAGCCTGATCGATTTCAGCCATTGGCAGCAGTACTTCATTGCCATCGACTTCAAGTCGTACCGATTGTTCTTCTCTTGCCAACAGCCTACCTTTGAATTTTTTTCTTCCCTGCTGGGCAACCATCATCTTTACCGATACCTCTTCGCCGATATAACGGTCGAAGTGCTCCGCAGTAAAAAGTGGGCGGTCTAAACCGGGAGATGAAATTTCAAGGCTGTAATTACCACTAATGGGGTCTTCCACATCCAGCACCCCACTGAGTTGATGGCTGACACTGGAACAGTCATCCAGCGTAATCCCATCATCGTGATCAATGTACACTCTGAAAATATTTCCGCCTTTTCCCTGGGACACCAGTTCGCAACCAACCAGTTCATAACCCATGGGTACAACAACCTTTTCAACAATTTCGTTTAAATGCGGATTGCTTTTCATCATTTCTGCACAAACAAAAAATGGGCCACAGGCCCATTTCCAATAAAAAACCCCTACTGAGGGGTTTCAGGAAAGATTGCCGGAACCACTTGTTACCAGCATCCTTAATATGGGCTGAATTATAGGAGCGTGGCTCTAAGCCGTCAATGTTAAATGTGCCGTCAAGGATTTACGAATTTGAATTGCTCAACTATATTTTACTCGTTCAGTAACTTTAATTTAACCACTCAAGGAATTCACATGGCTTTAACAGCCAAAGAACTGGTCAAAAAATCCTCCGGTATATACGCTCTGCCAGAACTTAATATCAAGCTAAAACAAAAACTTGAAGACCCCGCATCGACCAATCAGCAAATCGCTGACATCGTGCAGTTGGACGCAGGGCTTTCCGCAAGCCTCTTAAAAATCGCGAACAGTGCTTTTTACGGTTTCCCATCAACCATCAGTTCAATATCTCAGGCTATTTCGATAATTGGCCGAATTGAACTGGCTGACCTGGTGCTGGGTAAATCTGTGATCCAGATATTCAGCAACACCCAGATCGATAAAGACATGCTGGAAAAACACTGGAAGCACAGTTTGCTGTGCGGTCTGACAGCGCGACTACTGACCAAATCCATGGCAAACCCTGAACAATCCGCCGACAGCATGTTTGTAGCAGGTCTGCTGCATGATATTGGCAAACTTGTCATCTGGCAGGACCTGCCAGAAAAATCCCAGGCTATTTTTGATCAGTTTGATCCAAAAATCCCCAATCACGCCTTTCAACTGGAAAAAGCCGCGCTCGGTTTTGAGCATGCAGAAACCGGTAGCGAATTATTGAAATCCTGGAAATTGCCACAGTTGCTGATTGAATCGACACATTTTCACCACTGTCCTGAAGAGGCTCCTCAGTTCAAACAGGCCAGCCAGCTGGTCAGTCTTGCCAACCAGCTCTCCAACCAATGGTTTAGCACAGAAATGACAGATGAAGGCGATCATCAATTACTGTTATCAAAGCTAGGCCTGACAAAAGAACAGGTAGACACGGCACTTGTTTTGGCTAATGACCAACTTGTGGAAATGAGCGCATTATTTCTAGCCTAGAATCAGTCATTTTCCTGCAGTAAAGCTTTGAATTCGTTGATCGGCATAGGACGCGCAAAATAATAGCCCTGGCCATAATCGGCCGAAAAGTTTTTCAAAACCTCCAGATCTTCAGCGGTTTCAATACCCTCAGCTATTACCGACATACCGAGAGCCGCAGCCAGGGCACAAAGTGTGCGTACAATTTCCAGGCTTTTGGGGTTTTCACGCATCGTGAATACAAACGACTGGTCGATTTTAATAGTATCAATTGGGAAACGGTGCAAATAGCTGAAACTCGAGTAACCTGTGCCGAAATCATCCAGTGCGATAACAGTTCCCAGTGCCTTGAGCTCATGTAATGTTTCCGCAACACCCAATGGGTTTGACATCAACAGGCTCTCAGTGATTTCCAACTTGATATTACCAGCATCGGCACCCGTCTTTTCCAAAACGGCCTCAACATCATCCACCAGATGATCCGATTCAAACTGCCTGGCAGACAGGTTGATACTAACCATAATCGGTTTGCCGGCCAATTCCCTGAACTCTTTTTGGGCCTGGCAAGCCTGCTCAACTATCCATAACCCGATGGGTTTGATCAAACCGCTTTCCTCGGCAATTCCGATGAATTCTGCCGGCGGCACGATACCACGCTCGGGATGGCGCCATCTGATAAGTGATTCACAGCCCATGACAGAATCGTCTTTGAGTGAAACTATAGGCTGGTAAAACAGTTCAAGCTGGCCATCATCAAAGGCATTTTTAAGATTATTTTCTGCCTGAATACGTTCTGTCGTTAGCCTGGCATCTTCCTCGTATTCTTTTTCTTGGTGATTGAAATACATCTTGTCCTGTTCAAGGACATTACCACTCAAAACATGTTCAAGACGGCTTCGCATCTCGCGATAACGTGCCAGAACCACTTTCAATGTCATGGCTACCAGCTTGTCTGAAAGGTTTATTTTTTCGCTTATGTATTTTCTGTGAATAACGATCAGTTTCACCGGTGTTTTAGCTATAGCTGTCGCTGATCGCAGCTGATTATCAATCAACGCCATTTCACCAAAAATATCACCTTTGCTGAGCCTGACAAAAACAACATGTTTATCGTTTTTCAGGGCACTGAGCTCAACCTCACCCTGATCGATGATGAAAGCCGCCTCGCCTGGCTCGCCTTCAGCAAAAATAATTTTTTCTGCATCGTAACTACGGATATGACTTTCAAAGGTCATTTTTAGAGTGGAATCCTTGATCGATTACATAAGAATTTATTGTAGATGGCGAATTAAGATATTGATAGTCTTCGCTATATGGTAAACATCATCATTGATCCGGAATCGCTTTCACTGGAAAATCATTTTGCGCTGGT
Organism: Gammaproteobacteria bacterium; assembly: GCA_037388785.1. GTDB lineage: Bacteria > Pseudomonadota > Gammaproteobacteria > Chromatiales > Chromatiaceae > JABDQZ01. The sequence goes on along the minus strand of JARRJW010000020.1, from coordinate 10,862 downwards.
GCACACGCCCCGCAAAGGCAGAAAGCGCTATGCTGAATCCTGCGTCAGAGTAATGCCCGATGCCTCTGCCGCCCAGGAACAGGCCAACCCCGATAAAAACCTTCATCCAGCCGTTGTTTACGGCCCTTCGGTTTCTTCAGAAAGTCAGCGTATATTTTACCTGGTCAAGTGGCTCTAGGCACGATATCAGCTTATTTTTTTGGCGATAAAAAATATTAAAAAAATGCTTGAAAAATTTCAGCCCCCCCATATATCCCTGTTAGCAGTGACTTGAAGTACTGCATGGCTGTTCAAGCCGGGTGGTGGTTCATTGTGAACACCAAATATTTAGTATTGCTCAATGGAGAATATGATTATGAATACTTTTGACTTTACCCCACTCTTTAGAAGCGCGATTGGCTTTGACCGACTCACCAATGCCCTTGAAAACGCTTATCGTTCCGATAATAACTCTGGTTATCCTCCTTACAACATAGAATTGCTTGAGGAAAACCATTACCGAATCAGTCTGGCGGTTGCTGGTTTCAAGGAAGATGAACTGGATATCGAAATCAAAAATGGACGATTGACTGTATCTGGCGCCCAGAAAGACGGCAGCGAAGACAAGCAGTACCTGCATCACGGTATTGCCAACAGGAATTTTGAACGCTCTTATCAGTTAGCTGACTATGTCCGTGTTAAAGATGCTGAATTGAAAGACGGCCTGTTACATATCGACCTGGTTCGTGAAATACCAGAAGCTATGAAACCACGTAAAATCGCCATCAACTCTGATGCACGTTCTGAAAAGCTGATTGATAACGAAAGTCAGGCGGCTTGATATACAGATCCTAGGTAAGATTGTGGCATATATCTATGCAAGTTACTCAGGCTGGATTAACTGACCACACAGACTTTCTACCTGCGTCTGAGGCCATGGAAGGCCGAAGTCGAGCGTACAGGGAAGTATCTACAGCGTCAGGCAGAAAGTCCGTAGGTCAGTAATCAGTTAGTCCAAATAGCTTTCAGGCATCGAAAGGATGATTCAGGACAATCGTCTCTTCACGATCAGGACCGGTTGAGATGATATCAATCGGCGTTTCACACAATTCTGCGACCTTATCAAGATAATTAATTGCTGCCTGAGGCAAATCATCTCTGGATTTGGCGCCAACTGTCGATTCTGACCATCCGGGCATCTCGATAAAAACAGGTTCACATTTCTCGAAATTATCGGCACCGACCGGAGGCGTATCCACTTCCTCACCATTGAGACGATATGAGGTACAGATTTTCAATGATTCCAGACCATCCAGAACATCCAGCTTGGTAATACACATGCCCGATACACTATTGATATCCAGGGAACGCTTCAGGGCAACCGTATCAAGCCAGCCACAACGACGCTGACGTCCTGTGGTAGCACCAAATTCATGTCCCTTGGTACCAAGATGATCACCATCTGCATCAAACAATTCCGTAGGGAAAGGGCCGGCACCAACACGCGTGGTATAGGCTTTTACAATACCTAAAACATAGTCAATATAACGCGGTCCGACACCAGTGCCTGAAGCAGCTCCACCAGCGGTGGTGTTAGAAGATGTCACGTAAGGATAGGTGCCATGATCAATATCAAGTAAGGCACCCTGCGCACCTTCAAACATGACATTTTGACCAGCCCTGCGCATACGATGAAGCGTACCGGTCACATCTTCCACCATCGGACCAATACGTTCTGCCTGCTCAAGCAATTCATCCAGTGTTTTTTGGTAATCAACAGTTTCGTAATTAAAATAATGCTCAAGAGCATGGTTATGATATTCCATGACTTCACGTAAACGCTCGGTAATATGCGGCACATCAAAAATCTCACCCAAACGGATACCACGCCTCGATACCTTGTCTTCATACGCCGGCCCGATACCACGGCCAGTGGTTCCAATGGCTTTTTTACCCCGCGCTTTCTCGCGAGCGGCATCAAGCGTGACATGGTATGGCAAAATCAGAGGACAGGATTCCGAAATACCCAAACGGGATGAAGCAGGAACACCGCCCGCTTCGAGCATGTCAATTTCTTCAAGCAGCGCCGTCGGTGAAAGCACCACGCCATTGCCAATCAGACAACGTACATTGTCTCGTAAAATACCTGAAGGAATCAGATGGAGAACGGTTTGTTTACCCTCGATAACAAGTGTATGGCCAGCATTGTGACCGCCCTGAAACCTGGCAACTGCCTGGGCCTTGTCAGTGAGCAAATCCACAACTTTACCCTTACCCTCGTCTCCCCACTGGGTACCAATAATTACAACGTTCTTTCCCATATTATTATCTCTGTCACCTAATAAATTACTGTTTAAGTTCTGCAACAACCCACTGGCCATTTTCATGAACAAGTTGTTGGTTACAACATTGGTCTGATGGCAAACCCGACTGCCCAGGCAATTGTCTGACAACCCGCCTGCCCTGATCTCTCAATGTTTTCATCGCCTGCATCAAGCTTGCCTCAAGGTCCTCATCAACTTCACCGGGAGCCATGATTGCCGTGGCCTGATCGATAAAGTCAGCACTGGAATACTTCAACAAATTGCGTAGATCCGTACTGAACCCCGTTGCCGGTCTTGCCCTGCCAAACTCTCCACCAATATTGTCATAGCGCCCACCGCGTGCTACTTCGACACCGGAATGCGGAACGAAGGCAGAGAATACTATACCCGTATGAAAGTTATAGCCTCTTAATTCGGCAAGGTCGTAGTGAACAGGTAATTCCGGATATTGCGACGTAATACTCAATGCTACAGACTCAACATAGTCAAGTGCCGCCATTACCTCGGCAGATGATCCCTTAAGTTTTTCTCTTGCCTCAGCAATAATATCAGAAGAACCATTGAGGTCAGATAAAGCCAAAATCCTTCTTGATAAATCATCTGTGATACTGAATTCAGTCAAGAGGCTTTCGATTTCAGGAACTGCTTTACGCTGTAAAGCCTCAAACAGGAAAGCTTCCTGATGCGAGTCCAATCCGGCTTCACGGGAAAGGCCCCTGAATATTCCGACATGGCCCAGGTCAACCGAAACATTTTCTACACCTGCACAGGCGAATGTTTCCAGCATCAGGGAAATCACTTCAACATCGCTTTGGTAACCAGAATGGCCGTAGAGCTCTGCACCGATTTGCAGAGGCGCCCGGGTGCCACCAAATGCATCCGGCCTGGTGTGCAGGACGGTACCCGTGTAACAAAGTCTCGCGGGTGAATCATTTTCCAGGTGATGCGCATCTATACGTGCAACCTGGGTAGTCATATCTGCCCGGATGCCCATCTGACGGCCACTGACCTGGTCGATTAACTTAAAGGTTTTCAAGTCAATATCGGCTCCGGCCCCCATCATCAGTGAATCAAGAAATTCGATAAATGGCGGCATCACCAGGTCATATCCCCAGCTGTCATACATATCAAGCAACTGGCGACGCAGTTTTTCCAGTGCTGCCGCATGAGGCGGCACTGTTTCATCAATACCTTCTGGCAATAACCAATGAACTTTATCCATTTGAAAGGTCCTAGTTGACGGTATAAAGCAGAATCAAACCGATTATCATGCTGACCAGACCACTGACTCTGAGCGATTTGTCATCCAGTTCAGCCATACTTTTCATCACATTGCGCATTGCCTTGGGATTGAGGAAAGGCAGAATGCCTTCAATTATCAGTACCAGCGCCAAAGCAATGAGTAAATCCTGCCACATATAAATGTGTTCCTTACACATAAAAAACCGGGAATGGCTACCCGGTTTCTTTACCGCCACCCCGAAGGGTGCCGAAAAATTTTTATTATATTACGCTATTTTTTCTGATTCATAAATTTAAAAAATTCCGAATCCGGCTCAAGCACCATCATGTCACTGCCTGAGGCAAACACATCCTTGTAGGCAGTCAGACTGCGCCAGAAGGAATAGAATTCAGCATTCTTGTTAAAAGCCTGCGCATAAGTATCTGCGGCAACAGCTTCGCCTTCACCACGAAGAACTTCAGCATCTCGATAAGCTTCGGCCAAAATTTCGGTACGTTGGCGTTCAGCATCGGCACGAATGATTTCAGCTTCCTCGGCACCCTGTGCACGCAGTTCGCGGGCAACCCTCTCACGCTCAGTTCTCATACGATCGAAGATTGAACTGCTGACCTCGGTTGGGAAATCGATTTTCTTGACACGTACATCAACAATTTCGACACCCAGGGCACTGGCCTGCTGATCCGCATTCTTGGACAACAATTCCATGATTTCAGCACGGTCACCGGAAATCACTTCCTGAATGGTTCTGATACCAAATTCATCACGCAGCGCGGTGTTAATACGCTCCGAAAGCAATCTGGCGGTTTTGGCTGTGTTGCCGCCAGTTGAACGATAGTATTGAGCGACATCAGAAATTCGCCACTTGGCATAGGAATCCACAATAACGAATTTTTTCTCCGCCGTGATGAAACGTTCTGGACGCGAATCCAACGTCTGAATACGGGCATCAAATTTGACGACATTGTTGACGATCGGCAGCTTGAAATGCAACCCGGGCTGATAATCTGCATCGATGATTTCACCAAGACGCAGTTTCAAAGCGGTTTCCCACTGATTGACAACAAAGATCGAGGAAAAACCGATTAAACCCAGAATTCCGACCAGAACACCGATAAACATTAATTTAGGCGATTGCATCAACGTGTACTCCTGCTACGAACTTCACGGGCGTTAGGCGTTTGAGTATTGGGTACAACCATCTGAGGATTGTAATCTGATCTACGCAGACGCTCTTTTTGAGTCGCATTGTCCATGATTTTGTCCAGAGGCAGATAGGTAAGGTTACTGCCGCTCTTCACATCCAGTATGACTTTACTGGTGTTGGCGAGTACATCCTGCATGGTCTCCAGGTACAGCCTTTGACGAGTAACTTCCGGCGCCTTTTCATACTCCGTTAGAAGTGCCTTGAAACGCTGGCTTTCACCCTCGGCTTCTGCAACTACTTTAGCCTTGTAACCCTTGGCGTTGGCAATTTCAGTTGCTGCCGCACCACGTGCTCTTGGAACAATGTCATTAGAATAGGCCTGAGCCTTGTTAACTTCACGAATTTTATCCTCACGGGCACGGTTGGCATCATCGAATGCTTCCTTGACTGCCTCCGGAGGATTGGCTGCCTGGATGTTGACACTGGTAATGATCATACCGGTTTTATAATCATTAATCATACCCTGTGCAATGGTACGCACACTATCCGCGATACCGCTTCGGTTTTGCGTGATGATTTCATCAAGCTTACTTTTACCGACAACTTCACGCAACGCAGACTCGATAGTGTCTTTAATCGTCTTTTCAGGCGTACTGTCCTGGAAAAGATAATCAGCCGGATCCTGAATGCGGTATTGAACATTCAGAGAAACATCAACCATGTTTTCATCCGAGGTCAACATTTCAGCGCGATGAGGCAGACGTGAAATCTGATCAACGTCAACTTTGATAACCCTGTCAATAAAGGGAATCAGGAAATGCGGACCTGGCTGGGTGACATGTACAAATTCACCAAATCTCAAAACCACGCCTCGCTCGGCCGGGTTAACCGTGTAGAAACTCTGGAACGCAAGAAAACCCACCAGCAGCACTGCGATAATCAGGCCTAACCCCTTGGGATTGCCTTTTTTATTACCGGAACCACCGGAGCCTGAGCCACCTGAACGTCCACCGAACAGTCCGCCCATTTTGTCCTGCAGTTTTTTTACCACTTCATCCAGATCTGGCGGGCCCTGATCATTGCCTTTGCCATTCCAGGGATCCTTGTTATTACCCCCCGGTTCATTCCAGGCCATATGTATCTCCGATAATTAAATGAATTTATAAAAGATTTGCGCGATTGTAAGGTTACATGGGGTAATCATCAACCAAACTCAACCCGTCAATAGATGTGTTTAATGACAAATTTAACAGGCTTAATAGTTTGACACCAAACGCTCTTGCGTGTCATTTTAAAACGCATTGTCCAGCCACCGTCATCGTTGACCGCATCCGACAAAACTTCTGCTGCCCTGAAGAGCACTGACCGGATACGTCCATCAGCCGGAGCCAGCTTTAATTCCAGTAATTCGTGATCCTGATAAAAAAACTGCTGGAGCGCTTCTACAAGATAATTCAGGCCTTCTCCGGTTTGTGCAGACAACCAGACATTGGCGTTATCGTGTTCCAGGTCCATCTCCACCCTGGGCTTTTCATCAGTGACCAGATCAATTTTGTTGTAAATACAGAACTGGGGTACCTTGCCTGCCCCGATCTCTTCTAAAACCTGGTTGACTTCGTCAATGTAAAACTGACGTTGATGACTGGCATCGTCAACAACATGCAGCAGCAGATCAGCTTCGACTGTTTCAATCAGGGTGGATTTGAAAGCCGCCACCAGTTCATGCGGTAAACGTGAGACAAATCCTACCGTATCAGCCAAAACTACATGACTGCCATCAGGCAGGGTCAATCGTCGCAGCGTCGGATCAAGGGTCGCAAACAGTTGATCTTCAGCATAAACATCTGCATCGGTCAGGGCATTGAACAACGTTGATTTACCGGCATTGGTATAACCCACCAGTGCAACCGTAGGAACTTCCGCCTTGCCCCTTGCCTTGCGCCCCTGGGACCGCTGACTTTCAACTTTTTCAAGGCGTTTCTTGATCTGACTGATTCGTGCATTCAATAATCGCCTGTCCGTCTCAAGCTGGGTTTCCCCGGGCCCTCTCAAACCAATACCGCCTTTCTGACGCTCCAGATGGGTCCAGCCCCTGACCAGGCGCGTTGATAAATGTCTCAGCTGTGCCAGTTCGACCTGTAACTTGCCCTCAAATGAGCGAGCCCGCTGGGCAAAGATATCCAGAATAAGCCCGTTACGGTCCAGTACACGGCACTTGAACACCTGCTCGAGGTTTCTTTCCTGGCTGGGCGAAAGACTGTGATCAAAAATCACCAGCTCGGCCTCATTGGACTCAATCAGTGATTGAATTTCTTCCGCCTTTCCCTTACCAACAAAAAAACGCGGATCAGGTTGATCGCGGTTCCCTGAAACAAAATCAATAATCTCAGCACCTGCAGAAGACGCCAGATCCCTGAATTCATTCACTTCATCAGTATCAAGGGGACGGCCAAGAGCTATGTGAACCAGTATTGCCCGTTCGCCGGACTTGGGACGTTCAAACATTTAAGCTAAATGGCAACGCCGGACTGCTTAAAAAACAAGCTGAGTCCGGGTATGAAAAAGTTGAACATCTGCCAGTGAATTAATGGTTACCTTCAGGTTCAGAAACATCCTGATCATGAGGAATACGCACATTTTTAGCGGGTACGACAGTTGAGATCGCGTGCTTGTATACCATTTGACTGACGGTATTTTTCAAAAGCACGACGAATTGGTCAAATGACTCAATTTGCCCCTGCAATTTAATTCCGTTAACCAGAAAAATGGAAACTGGTATTTTTTCTTTCCTTAATGTATTCAGGAAAGGGTCTTGTAAACTCTGCCCTTTAGACATAATTGCTCTCCAATGTTCAGCTCGAATGGCAAAAACCCCATTCAAAATTAAGCTAATACTAATATAGTGATATTTGAGCTTAGCACAAGATAAAATTTTATGATAGGTGAAAAAAAGGAATTTTAGCAACCCAGAAAAATACTCTCACAAAATAGTAACAATGGCTTAATTGAGCGCTTACTGGTCAGTGTCGCGTCGCAATAATGCCCCTTTCGATCATTTCCTCACGGCTGTATTCTCCCCGCAGATACATCAGCATCTGACGATAACCAACGCTGCGCATCGAAGGCAGGTTTTCATGCATGCCGTCAATGGTCATCAGGTGACGAACCTCTTCTTCAAACCCCTGCTCAATCATTGAATTGAAACGGCTGGCAATTCGCTCATGCAGCACCGACCTGTCATTTGGAGCTATCATATATTTACAGAGTTGGTATGGCAGCTGCTGTTTTCCGTTCGACGCCTGTAAGCGACTCATTGGCTCTCCGGTGATCTCATAAACCTCAAGGGCGCGCATGATGCGTTGCGGGTCGTTGGGGTGCAAACGTTCACAAATTGCCGGATCTACAGTTTTTAACTGTTGATAAAGCCAGGCCGAGCCATGTTGCTGTAGCTGCAATTCAAGTCGTTGTCGGATCTGGCGATCACTCTCAGGCAGATTGGACAGCCCAAACTGCAAGGCTTTGAAATAAAGCATGGTGCCACCAACCAGCAGTGGGATCTTGCCGAATGCGGTAATTTCCTGCATGGCCTCTAAGGCATCATTACGAAATCTTGCAGCAGAGTAAGCATCAGTAGGATCACAAATATCGATCAGCCTATGGGGCGCTTTTTCGAGCGTTTGTTTATCAGGTTTAGCTGTACCAATATCCATCCCCCGATAAACCAGGGCTGAGTCAACGCTGATAATTTCGAATGGGCCTGATTGGACAAGTTTTACAGCCAGGTCAGTTTTTCCTGATGCAGTCGGCCCCGCTAGAAATATGGCCTTTGGCAAGTCACTTAAATTCATAGCATTAAAAATTATGCAGCCTAAAACCCTTTTACGAGACGAGTAGTCAATCTAATTAAAATCACTGGTTAAATAAAAGATCTAATCACTGGCCACGCATAAACAGGTTATCAAGTTGTTTCATATCCATCTGAACCCAGGTTGGCCTGCCATGATTACATTGACCGCTACGTTCAGTGGATTCGATATCCCGCAAAAGCGCATTCATTTCATCCAGGGTCAGTTTCCGATTTGCCCGAACTGAACCATGGCAGGCCATGGTGGCCATGACCTCATTGATAGACTCCTGGATACGTCGACTTTCTCCATAGACAACCAGATCTGCAAGCAAATCCCGGGCAAGCTGTTCGGCGTTATCGCGCTGTAACAGAACAGGAATTGAGCGAATGGCAATTGACTGTTCACCAAGACGATCAATTTCCAGACCGAGTTTTTCCAACCATTCGCCATGATCCTCACATAATTGCGCTTCGCGTGAACTACAGTTCAATGTTACCGGTAAAAGCAGTGGCTGGGTTCGAATGATACCTTCCTGGTCAAACTTGTTTTTCATTCGTTCATAAGTAATTCGTTCATGAGCTGCGTGCATATCCACGACTACCAAGCCGTGGGCATTCTCAGCAAGAATAAATATGCCATGCAACTGTGCGACTGCAAAACCTAGCGGTGGTAAACTCTTGTCCTGATTTTCCTGGGTGACCGTTTGGTCAGCATTGGCTACAGGCTTTTGTGTATTAAAACTGGCCTGGTAATTAGCCCTTTGCTCAGCCA
>JARRJW010000020.1:0-1541 GCA_037388785.1 Gammaproteobacteria bacterium | reverse complement strand
GCCACATTTAATCCCAATCGTTGTTGATATACTCCACCGGGACCCGCATTAGAACCTGACAAAGACTCACGATTTTCAGCATTGCCAGAATGAAACCTTTCCGAGATGTCGGACGCATTGGATTGTGCCATGACATCATCAGGCCTGACCTGCGCCAGAACATTGTGCAGCGTACGAAAGATAAAATCATGCACCAGGCGCCCTTCTCGAAAACGTACCTCATGCTTGGTGGGATGAACATTGACATCGACCAAAGCCGGATCAAGTTCAAGGTACAAAACATAAGCCGGGTGTCGCCCATGGTATAGGACATCTGTATAGGCTTGCCTGACTGCGTGAGTTACCAGTTTGTCACGCACCATACGATTATTGACATAAAAATGCTGCATGTCCGCCTGGCTTCTGGAAAAGCTCGGCAATCCAACCCAGCCCCACATTTTCAAGCCCGCAGCCTGCTGATCAAAATAAACACTTTGCTCGATGAAGTCCTGACCCAGCAGATTTTTCAAACGCTGAGTTTTGCCTTCCTGGTTCTGGGCAGGCCGGACGCTAAAATTTTCCCTGGTATTATGTTTCAGCGTAAAGCCACAATCTGGACGTGCCAACGCAAGACGCTTTACGGTTTGTTCAATGTGATTGAATTCAGTTTTTTCAGTTTTTAGAAACTTGCGTCGGGCAGGAGTATTAAAAAACAGGTCGTTGACTTCAATGGTTGTGCCAACCGGGTGAGGAACAGGTCTGATCTCACCTTCATCTGCATCCATTTCCCATGCCTGATGAGCTTCCCTGTAACAGGACTTAAGCGTTAACCTGGAAACTGATGCAATTGACGGCAGGGCCTCCCCGCGAAACCCCATGGAATTAATCCTTTCCAGGTCTTCCAGAGAAGACAGTTTACTGGTTGCATGGCGCGAAAGCGCCAGGGGAAGATCTTCAGCAGCAATACCATAACCGTTGTCACTGATACGGATCTTTTTGGTGCCACCTTGAAGAATATCGATGTTGATCTGGGTGGCGGACGCATCCAGGCTGTTTTCTACCAGTTCTTTGACTACCGATGCAGGCCTTTCAACCACTTCACCGGCAGCGATCTGGTTAATCAGGTGGGATGGCAAAGCATGAATTCTGTTTGACATACAGACATTGTGCCAGTGAAAAGGCTTGAGTGATAGATGCTTTGCAGTCGTTAAACAGAGTTAACTGCGGGGTATGGTTATAACCTGACCGACTCTGAGTCGATCCCCCTTAATACCATTGGTTTTTCTAAGTATGTTCATGCTGACCTGGTATTGCTGGGCGATTTCAGACAATGTTTCACCCGAAGCAATGATGTGTTTCTTCGGAGACCTGGAAGCAATCCATGTACCGGGCGGTGGAGACTGTTCAAAATAATTTTTGACGCCATTCATAATGGCATTAGCTATCTTCCTGCGGTGTGCCGGAGAATTAAGATTTTTTTCCTCTGTGGGGTTGGAAATAAATGCCGTTTCCACCAACATGGAAGGTACATCGGGCGACTTCAGCACCATGAAACCCGCTTT
>JARRJW010000019.1:0-10178 GCA_037388785.1 Gammaproteobacteria bacterium | reverse complement strand
CTTGCCTTGGGATGGGACGCAAGCCCGATTTTTCATCATGAATACTGGTTGTACTTCACTGCATTTGTAGGCTTGAACGTATTCCAGTCTGCTTTTACCGGTTTTTGCCCACTGGCAATGATTTTGAAAGCGATCGGTTTTAAGACAGAAGCAGAGAAAGCGACTGCCTAATATATATACCTGTTGTTTAGCTCTTTGACGAAGTCTCAATTAAAACTTCTCAAGAGTTAAACAACTGGTTGCAACCCCTCCATCGGCCATCTTGGTCTGGCCATAAAACTTCTCGATTCGAACTGCCTGGCCAAAGCCCTCTGACATCCAGCATAAGCGATCATCGCGCCATTATCGGTGCATAGCTCTGATCTCGGATAAAAAACCTTTCCGCCATAAGTCTCCATAAACGCTTCAAGCCTTTGCCTCAATGAGTGGTTGGCACTGACACCTCCGGCCATCACCAGCGTTTTGGCACCTGTTGCCTGCAATGCTCGTTTGCATTTTATTACCAGGGTTTCAACCACGGCTTCCTGGAAAGCACAGGCAATGTCCGCTTTCGACTGTTGCAGTTGCTCAGCTTGTTCATTTTGCTGGACACCTTTCCAGGTATTCATCGCAAAGGTTTTCAATCCGGAAAAACTGAAATCCATACCAGGGCGGTCCGTCATCGGCCGGGGAAAGGTAAAGCGTCCGGATTTACCCTGGTTAGCCAGAGCCGCCAACTCAGGACCACCCGGATAAGGTAATCCCAGCAACTTGGCGGTTTTGTCGAACGCCTCACCGGCTGCATCATCAAGAGACTCGCCCAAAAGTTCGTACTCCCCTATACCTGATACATTAACCAACTGGGTGTGTCCGCCCGACACCAGCAAGGCTACGAAAGGAAATTCAGGTTTTTCATCTTCCAGCATCGGAGCAAGCAGATGTCCCTCCATGTGATGAACCGCAATAGCTGGAACATCGAGTGACCAGGCCAGGCTTCTGCCAGTGGAAATACCCACCAGCAAGGCACCAGCCAGACCCGGACCGGCTGTATAGGCGATGGCATCCAGATCTTGCTTGGTCAAATTTGCCTGTTCCAGGGTTTCTGTCACCAGCGGTAACAGTTTACGTACATGATCCCGTGAAGCCAGTTCGGGTACGACACCACCAAAATCCTGATGCAGTTTAATCTGGCTGTATACCGTATGAGCCAACAGGCCATTTTCGCTGTCAAAAATGGCAACCCCTGTTTCATCACATGACGTTTCAATTCCCAAAACACGCATATTGGCAGATTCCTTTAAAAAACTTTGCAAATTAAGCTGCAGGACTATAGAATTCGCACCCTTTTAGGGGAACAACTGTTCTCCGGCTGATTAGTATTTATCAAAGATGGTGATTAAACAATGCCTGATGTACGTGTAAAAGAAAACGAACCATTCGAAGTAGCACTTCGTCGTTTCAAACGCTCCTGTGAAAAAGCCGGTGTTCTGGCTGAAGTCAGACGTCGCGAGTTTTATGAAAAACCAACCTGGGAAAGAAAACGTAAAGCAGCGGCTGCTGTAAAACGCAACCAGAAACAGGTTCAACGCGAATCACGTCGTTGGGAACGCCAGTACTAATTTCTTCTGCCTACCATGCTTAAACAGCAGATCCAGGAAGATATGAAAGCTGCCATGAAAGGCGGCGATAAACCTAAATTAGGCGTTATTCGCCTGATTCTGGCGGCAATCAAGCAAAAGGAAGTTGACGAAAGAATTGAGCTCAATGACGAGCAGGTACTTGCCATCCTCGACAAAATGGTTAAACAGCGTCGCGACTCTATCACCCAATATGAAGATGCTGGCCGTACTGAATTAGCGGATCAGGAAAAATTCGAGATTTCAGTCATTCAGGCATATTTACCTGAGCAACTTGGTGAAGCCGAAATTTTGGCAATGATTGACGAAGCTGTTGCCACCACCGGCGCCAGCTCCATGAAAGACATGGGCAAACTCATGGGCATCCTTAAGCCCAAACTGCAAGGCCGCGCCGATATGGGCCAAGCAAGCGCACTGGTTAAGCAGAAACTTTCTGCCTAATCAGCTACCTTCTGATAAGTTACATCTGCATCTTCAGAAAAAGCGCATCAGAACTATCAGGTGCCAATCCAGCTCACTTGATTTTGACCAAGACCCCTCTATCATTCACCAATGGCCGGACGCATCCCCCCCGAATTTATTGACCAACTGCTAAACCAGGCAGATATCGTTGATGTTATCAATGCCCGCCTACCGTTAAAAAAAGCCGGTCGTGAATTTCAGGCATGCTGTCCGTTCCATCATGAAAAAACCCCCTCATTTACTGTTAGCCCAACCAAGCAGTTCTATCATTGCTTTGGCTGTGGTGCGCATGGATCCGCCATTTCATTTCTGATGGAATACGACAACCTGGCATTCCCGGATGCCGTGGAAGAACTTGCACACCAGGTTGGCATTGAAGTCCCTCATGATGACAGCAGACCACAGGGACCGGATTACCGCCCCCTCTATGAGCTGCTCGAAAAATGCCGACAGTTTTACTCAGCTCAACTGCGACAGCATCCGCAGGCCGCCAATGCTGTTGACTACCTGAAAAAGCGCGGGCTATCCGGGGAAGTCGCCGCTACCTACCAAATTGGTTTTGCACCACCCGGCTGGGACAACCTTTTAAAATCGCTCGGCACATCATCAGACAAGATCAAGCAATTGATAGAAACCGGCATGGTAACCAACCAGGACAACAAGCAATATGATCGTTTTCGTGAACGCATCATGTTTCCAATTCGTGACCGCAAAGGGCGTGTGATTGGCTTTGGCGGCCGCATCCTTGGTGACGGAAAACCCAAATACCTCAATTCTCCGGAAACCCCTGTTTTCCATAAAGGCCGGGAATTATATGGTCTTTACGAAGCCAGAAAAGCCGCAAACCGGATAGAACATCTGCTTGTTGTCGAGGGTTATATGGATGTTGTTGCCCTGGCCCAGTATGGCATCATCAATGCTGTTGCAACCTTAGGCACGGCTACCACCAGTCAGCACCTGGAATTGATATTCAGAACCAGCCAACAGGTAGTTTTTTGTTTCGATGGCGACCGTGCAGGAAGAGATGCTGCCTGGAAAGCATTGGATACCAGCCTGCCTCACATGCGTGATGGCAAGCAGGCAAGCTTTCTGTTTCTGCCCGAAGGCGAAGACCCTGACACCCTGATCCGCAAGGAAGGCAAAGATGCTTTTGACCAGCGAATCCGGGACGCACTGCCACTGTCCGAGGCACTTGTGCAGAAATTTTCTGAGCAGGTTGATATGCGTAGCATCGATGGCCGGGCACGTTTTGCCGAACTGATCAGGCCTTCGCTGGATCAACTGCCGCAAAGTCTTTTCAAAGACATGGTGCAGCAAAAGGTCGATGAGATTGTAGGCATCAACAAAACCGAGCCGCAACCGAAATACACGCAAAAGCCGTTTACCAAGAAAAATAAAACTGGATTACAGTCTATTCCTCCGGTCAGGCGAGCCATCGCTTTAATGTTGCATTTCCCCGAAAAGAGTCACTCTGTTGATGTTCCGGATATGTTCTTTAACTCAGATGAGCCTGGTATACCGCTGCTATGCAGCGTACACGATTTCATTACGACTCACTCGAATCCGACAACAGGTGCAATTCTGGAGCATTGGCGCGAATCGCCCGAGTCTTCACATCTACAGAAAATTGCCCTGCTTGACCTGGATGTGCTGCAGGAGGATGTAGAAAGTCAATTATCTGGAATTTTCACTCAAATTATTCGGACACTTGCCGATAAGGAGTGGCAACAGCTACTGAAAGACAAAAAACCTGGAGAGCTTAGCGATTATGAGAAAAGACGTTTGCAGGAACTTCAATCACTGAAAAACATCCAAATTGATAGCCAAAATACTTCATAGCACTGGTAAAAACACCCCCAAACAGCTATAATGGCTGATTCGATTCGCCAAATTTTTTGGATCTCGCTGAGCTTTTATAAAGCGAAATCGGGCAATATTGACACTAATTTTATGGTTTAAGGAAAATCATGGATCAGGATACGCAAAAATCCCAGCTGAAACAACTGATCGCCAAAGGTAAAGAGCAAGGATATCTGACCTTTGCCGAGGTTAACGACCACCTGCCTGACGGCATCGTGGAACCCGAACAGGTCGAAGATATCATCCGCATGATTAATGAAATGGGCATCACTGTCAGTGAGACCCCGCCGGATGATGATGAAAAAGCCGTTTCTGATAACGCAGCTGCTGATGATGACGCTGCTGAAGCAGCCGCTGCTGCCTTGGCAAGTGTCGACAGCGAGTTTGGTCGTACTACTGATCCCGTTCGTATGTACATGCGCGAGATGGGCACTGTCGAACTGCTCACACGTGAAGGCGAATTGCGCATTGCCAAGCGAATTGAAGCCGGTCTCTTTCATGTCAGCGAAGCTATTTCAGTTTTCCCACCCGCGATTTCCGCATTCCTTTCACAACTTGAAAAGGTTGATGCTGAAGAAGCCCGGATAAGCGATGTTATTACTGGCTTTATCGACCCAGATGAAGATCTGGAGGACATGACGCCACCAGTACCTGTTCAACGTGATGACTCTGCTCAAAAGGTTGATGACAGTGACAATGACAATGACGACGATTCTGACGATGATTCTGATGATGATTCCGAAGAAGAAATTGTTGATACCGGTCCTGATCCTGAAGAAGTTGCCAAACACAGCAATGAGTTGAAAAAACAAGCCGCTGCCTGGTACAAGGCACTTGATGCCAATGATGAAGATAAGGCCGAGGACCTGGCTGAAAAAGTTTCTGAAACCTTTCTTATTTTCAAACTGTCTCCCGGTCTTTTCGGTGAATTGACCAATAAACTGCGCTCAACGATTACCGATGTCCGCAGCCATGAAAAAACCATCATGGAATACTGCGTTCGCCATGGAAAAATGCCCCGCAAGGACTTCATCAGCACCTTTCCAAAACGCGAATCAGATCCTAAATGGCTCGAAGAAATGCTGGCCAAATACCCGGAAACAGCTGAACTGGTTGATCCTTACCTAATAGAAATCAAGCGTGCCCAGAAAAAACTGGCCGAAATTGAGAAAGATTGCAAACTGAAAATCAGTGAAATCAAGGAAATCAACCGTCGCATGTCTATCGGTGAAGCCAAAGCTCGCCGTGCCAAGAAAGAAATGGTTGAAGCAAACCTGCGACTGGTTATTTCTATTGCGAAAAAATATACCAACCGCGGATTGCTTTTCCTTGACCTGATCCAGGAAGGCAACATTGGCTTGATGAAAGCCGTTGATAAATTTGAATACCGTCGTGGTTACAAATTTTCAACTTATGCAACCTGGTGGATTCGACAGGCTATTACACGCTCTATTGCTGACCAGGCCAGAACCATCCGTATACCGGTTCATATGATCGAGACCATAAACAAGCTTAACCGCATTTCCCGCCAGATGTTGCAGGAAATGGGACGTGAAGCGACACCGGAAGAACTGGCAGAGCGCATGGACATGCCAGAAGACAAAGTGCGTAAGGTTTTGAAAATTGCCAAAGAACCCATTTCCATGGAAACTCCGATCGGCGATGATGAAGATTCACATCTTGGTGACTTTATTGAAGATGCAAATGTAACATCACCAGCAGAGTCTGCTGCTATGGAAGGCTTACGTGAAGCAACTCAAAACATGTTGTCCGGTCTGACCTCGCGTGAAGCCAAGGTATTACGCATGCGCTTTGGTATCGATATGAATACCGATCATACCCTGGAAGAGGTTGGCAAACAGTTTGATGTTACGCGTGAGCGTATTCGACAGATTGAAGCCAAGGCTCTCAGGAAATTACGTCACCCTACCCGCTCCGAGAAGCTGCGTAGCTTCCTGGACACTGACCAGTAAAACCTTTGCTTTGGTTCATTCGCTCAGTTGGGTGATGAGCAATGAAGAAGTCAAAAAAGCCATTTAACATGGCTTTTTTGAGCAAAGAACACGAGACCATGGATGGTCGAGTTAGTCCCAATCATCATGGATGAATTCAATCCCCGGTGTTACAATTCCTTTCCATGGGCCCTTAGCTCAGTTGGTTAGAGCATCCGACTCATAATCGGCAGGTCCGGCGTTCAAGTCGCCGAGGGCCCACCATATAGACAAGCCTCAGCAGCAATGTTGGGGCTTTTTTATTGGGGATCATAAGGTTTAAGACTCAACGTATCTTGGTCATAGCAGAGTCAGTAAATTTAATTGCTGGGCATTTCTGGTTTTTGGTCCGATGATATATATCATTCTGGATACATCGTTTATTACGTACTCAGTACAACTCAAGGTGTTTGGGTCATGAACGCAATCGAGCGAAATACCGAGCTAAATGACGTGACAGAAGAGGATATCGAGGAGGGACTTTTAAATAATGATCAAACTCAGACCATGTCAGGACAATTGCGGGAATTAATTTCTTATTAACAGCGGGCTACTCATGTAGAACTGCAGTCATTGTATAAGTTTTATAACAAACTTTGCCATCTTAAGTGGTCAATCAAGGAAAACTTTGACCATTTTTAGCGTTCCCCAAAATTTTTTTGATAAAATGATCGCTGAAATCCATTTAACAATATCGAAAAGTCTTATCAGATCATGACCTACTCAATGAAGCAGCTTTATACTTTGTTCCTTTCATTAATTCTTTTTACCAGCTCAAGTTTAGCCTTTGCACACACAGATGGCGGTATTGCAGGCGGTTTTGTCAGTGGTCTCATGCACCCTGTTCTCGGTTGGGATCACGTTGTAGCAATGGTTGCGGTGGGTTTATGGGGGGCATTCCTCGGTAGCCCTGCTATCTGGATACTGCCTGTTGTATTTCCTATGGTAATGGCATTTGGAGGGGCTATTGGAGTCATGGGTATTCCTATTCCTGCTGTTGAAACTGGAATTGCATTATCCGCAATAGTATTGGGCGCAATGGTGGCTTTAGCTATCCGCCCGCCAATATGGATAGCGGCAATCATCGTTGGTTCTTTTGCTATTTTTCATGGTCATGCACATGGCACCGAGCTGCCAAGTGCGGCTAATCCAATCGCATATAGTATTGGCTTTGTACTAGCTACAGGACTGCTTCACTTATCAGGTATAGCTTTTGGTCTATTAGTACGTTGGCCCACTGGCAAGATTGCAGTTCAGGCTGGTGGTAGCGTCATATCTCTGGTGGGCGTTGGCTTTCTCACCGGCATTTTATGAAATTTCGCTACAGAGCTTTTTTCCTTACCCTCATTTTACTAATTCCAGAAATAGTCTTTGCACACGGACCGATTAAAGGAATTGGTAACTTCTACAATGGGGTTTTACATCCTGTTTTTGTCCCGTCGCAATTGTTACTTTTATCAGTGCTTGGCTTGTTGATAGGCCAGAAAGGTATCGATAAAAATTTACTATCACTGGCTACATTCGCATTCGGAACATTTTTTGGTTTAACGCTTGCGTGGTTTTCCTTCGCCGTTGAAATGGAAGCATTTCTACTTGGGGGCGCATTGACACTAGGTCTGCTGGTTGCGCTTGATTTTAAATTCAACCCAACATGGCTTTCATTAATAGCATTTTTCACCGGGCTTGCAATTGGTATGGATTCAACTCAGGAAACTTTAGCCGGCAGAGAGAAAGTTGCCACTTTATTCGGAACTGGTGTTGGACTCTATTTGTTGCAATTATATCCAATGGGCCTGGCTGATTATTTTAATAACAAACCTTGGCAGAGAATTGGTATCAGAATAATAGGATCCTGGATTGCAGCAATCGCATTTCTAGTATTAGCCCTTGCTATATCGCCTTATGCTCAGGCATTTGAGCCGGCCCCTGCCCTCAAATCGGTTCTTCTGGATGTCCGCGATGTAGAACCAGGAATATTGACTGGCCGGTAACGGGTATTTGGCCCAATCCCCTGAAAATCCAATCTGACCGCAATGTGCTGATTGCCGTCTTTGGGATTTCTCTAATACAGCAGTGTCAGGTGCACTTTTAAGTGGCAACAATGTGTATGTTGCAGTCACACGCGTCAGAAAAATCTACCAGAATCTGAGCTAAATTGCCGGATAAAAGTTATCAGTCAGAAAATTAGTGCTCGGCTTCTATTTTGGAATGTTTGTATAATTCCACTACAAATTATTCGAAACTATTGATCAAAATGATAGAGCTTTTGAAATCTTCAGCACTGCTTCTCGTGCTTCTTAATCCTTTTCTACTCATTGTTTACTTGACCGGGATTGTGCAAAAACTCGACTACGTTCAGTTTAGTCAGGTTTTAATAAGAGCTGGAATTATTGCCTCCATTGTATTCTGTAGTTTTGCCATGCTTGGCGATGCCATTTTCGTTAGTTTTATGCAGGTAGAATTCGCATCTTTTCAAATATTTGGCGGGATAGTTTTTTTATTGATAGGTCTTCAATTCGTTTTTAAAGGACCTACTGCAATTGAAATTTTACAGGGCGAATCACAACATCTTGCTGGAGCAATTGCTATGCCCGTTTTTATTGGTCCGGGTACTGTAAGTGCAAGTGTTGTTATTGGAAAAAAACATGATCCTTTAATTGCTTGCGGGGTTGTAATATTGACGGTATTAGTTTGCATATTAACGCTAATACTTTTAAAAAATATACATGATGCAGTGCTTCCACGCAAAGAAGCTCTAGTTCAGAGATATATGGAGATAGCTGGTCGTGTCACAGCTCTTATAGTTGGCACTATTGCCATAGATATGATTATGAGAGGATTAACATTTTGGGCTGCGAAATTCTAGTTTCCGCTTATCTACAATTCGAGTCATAGTGGTTGAACATAATTATGTCAGCTTTCTAAAAGCTATTTTTGTTCGGCAAAGAAATTTTCAATGATTGTGGCCAGATTTACTGGTGCCTCTTGCATTGGATAGTGTCCGGCATTTGCAATGATCTCCAATCTGCAATTTTTCAGCCATGAAAGATATGTGCTTTCCATAGCCTCTTTTGAAAAGGCGCTATCATGTTCACCAATACAGACTAATGTTGGCGTCTCTAGTCCTTGGACTTCTTCCATGAAATTCTCTTTCGACCAAGCATTAAGATAGCCAGTATACGCATCGATCGTCGTTGTACTACGCGATCTTTGAACCATATAATTAAGCCATACAGGCGAATTTCTATTACCGGTGGTAAAATCTAATATATTGTAACGGTTTTCATCACTGTTAATCGCACCAGAAAACAGCTCCCAGAATTCCCCTTCTAGCTGTGCACCACTGGCCGGCACTGGATCAATACCAATCGCACCAATTACACGCTCTCGTTTATCTATATCTAGAATTAGCCGCTGCATTGCCATGCCACCCATGGAGTGACCAAGTACATGAAACCTATCCCAACCTAATTCGTTAACCAATGTGATTGCATCTGAGGCAATTTCATCCATTGAATAGTCACCGGTCATTCCCTTTGACTTTCCATAGCCTCGGTAGTCAATGAATGCATAGGTATACTTCTCGGTATTTAGTGAATTGAACGTAGGTTCCCAAACAGAATAATCGCCAAACCACCCATGAAGAACGAGAACTTTTTCTTGTCCGTTACCAATTTCTGTATATCCAATACCCATATCATACCTCCTTTGGATAAGTGCAATATAATTATTAGGACAGCTATCAAATTAGGTTAGTCTATTTTTATTGTGACTGCTCATTAGCAATTATATCCTTTGAATAAAAATTGACTGAGCGACTGCTTCTCTACAGCAGTTGACGGTCACCGTATCAGAATAAAATTCCCACGGCTGTCTGCAATTGCCTATTTAGATAAATATCAGGATTTTCTAATACTCTGGGGCAAATTGGCTAAAAGCTGACAGATTGAGATTTTGAGCTATCAGGCCGGAAATGTAGAATAACGGACATTAGTAAATGTTCCAGTAATCAACCATACTTAACAGATAACAGCTCAAAACAGGGAGATAAAACGTGAGTGATTGCTGTTGCTCTTCCTCAAACTGCAATGTTATTCCACTGAAAAAGCATGTCTGCCCAACAAATGGAAAATCTTATAAAACCATTCCAGTTAGAGTGGTGTCGCATCATGTAAAATGTCCGTGGGACTTAGACTCAAAAGGAAAAACGTTTTATTTCTGTGATGACCCTGACTGTGATGTTGTCTAC
>JARRJW010000018.1:0-26868 GCA_037388785.1 Gammaproteobacteria bacterium | reverse complement strand
GGACGTCAAGATAATTCAGTTGCATGTTATGTGTCGTATTATCCGCATATGCAGGACCCTAATGCACCAGAGCCAATGCAAGTTTATCGATATGCTCCAGAAGCAGACAAACTTGTGATTCCTGCCTTAATTTTTATAGGAGATGAAGAGCAGTACCAAAGAAGGCGAAGTATTGAGATGGCTGTAAAATCGATGAAGGAAAATAATTTACCTGTCACTCTCTTTATTTATCCAGGTGTAGGCCGTGGATTTGACTTTCGACCGGAACATGTTCGTACATTTGCCGATGATTTGGCATCGAAAGATGCTATTCAAAGAGCCGCTTCTTTCATGAGAAAAAATCTTAATTAAGTGAATATGCTAATGTCTGATTTAGTTCGATAGCGGATTACATATGAAATGATTATAGGAAGAATCATGATATCTCAGATATAGAAGAGTCTGTCTATGTTGACTATTATTTTGAGATTTAGATTCAATATCTGTTTTCGTAATGGTGATAGCGAAAATAGAATTATATTTTTCACCATAAGATAAAAGGTATAGTATGAGCAAAGGTACAGTTAAGTGGTTTAATGCAGACAAAGGCTTCGGTTTTATTACTCCAGAAGATGGTGGTAAAGACCTTTTTGTCCATCATTCTGAAATTCAAACGGACGGTGGTTACGCAACATTAAATGACGGCCAAGCCGTGGAATTCGAAGTGGGTCAAGGCCAGAAAGGCCCATGTGCCAATAAGGAGCGTCCCATTTAAGCGTTAAGCTATAACAATTAAAGTGAGCGGAAGGGGTCGCCTTTTCGGTGGCTCTGTAATTCCAATAATACCAACCTTAAACCCATTTATTTGTTTAATGGTATAGGGCCTCCCATTCCGCGTCATAAATATTCGCCATAAGAATAGGAAATTTTGCAGCTGAATAGAGACTTTCTAGTGTGCCCTCATCATTAGGTTTCATACCAGTTTTTTGTCCTGTTTACGATTTTGACTACTGACAACATTACCGGCACTTCTACCAAAACACCGACAACTGTAGCTAAAGCCGCACCTGACTCAAAACCGAATAACACAATGGCCGTAGCGACAGCTAGTTCAAAAAAATTGCTTGCTCCAATCAATGCAGAAGGAGCTGCAATACAATGTGCTACACCAAACTTTTTGTTTAGGAAATAGGCCAGACCTGAATTGAAATAGACTTGAATCAATATGGGGATGGCCAACAAAAGAATGATCATTGGTTGCGATATTATCTGCTCACCCTGAAAGCCAAACAGCAAGACTAGCGTAACTAGCAATGCTGTTAGTGAGGGTAGGTGAAGTGTATCAAGTCTTTTCGCTAACAATTCTTCCCCACCTGAAGCCAGTAAGCGTTTTCTCCAAAGCTGGGCAAAGATTACAGGTAAGACGATATAAAGAACCACAGATAAAAATAACGTGTCCCAAGGCACTGTAATCGCTGATAATCCCAACAACAAGCCAACAATCGGGGCAAAGGCAAATATCATTATAGTGTCATTGAGAGCGACTTGGGTCAGCGTAAAATTTGGTTCTCCACCAGATAGTCGGCTCCAGACAAATACCATTGCAGTGCACGGAGCAGCCGCTAACAAAATAAGTCCTGCGATATAACTATCCAGTTGGTTCGCTGGTAGGTAGGGTGCAAATACATTCTGGATGAATATCCAACCAAGCAAAGCCATGGAGAAAGGCTTTACTGCCCAGTTAATAAACAAGGTAACGCCCACCCCTTTCCAGTGTTCTTTAACCTGACCTAAAGCTGAAAAATCTACTTTCAAAAGCATGGGAATAATCATCAGCCAAATCAGAATAGCCACGGGCAGGTTGACATGAGATATTTCCAACTGTGCAATATCTTGGAATAGCATTGGAAAGAAATGACCGAGCACTATGCCGGCGATGATGCAGGCAATCACCCAAACGGTTAAATAACGCTCAAAAAAGCCCATCTCACTACCTGCAACCTGTTTGGCAGTAACTTCACATTGTGCACTCATTTGTTCTTTCCCTGTTAAGCCAAAAATAAATAATTACGGTTATTTGCCCGTAACGTAAGTAATGATTCATGAATTATACAGATTCTAGGCGAGTGTTGGCTGTTGAGCCTTTGTTGTCGCGCATATCTGCAAATCAAATCCTGGCGAACGGCAAACAAACCTGAATTTTTGGGCTAACTTTGAGCGAACGGCTGGTGTCAGGTGTATAGCAATCAGTGGAGTGGGGAGGGGTAGCAGAAAAATGATTCTGAAATATTTCAAAGTGGCTTCCGCTACATGAAATAAGTGGTCAGCGATGTGAGGAAAAGAGTAAAATTCCTGAAAATGTATTTCATTTTTCTGGAAAGGCCATTATGGCAGGTGCTTTATGGTAAATTTATTGCTTAACCACTATAGCTATTCTACGAATATAGAGTGATTTGGTGATATTCACCCTGCATCGGCTGGTCATATGGAAAGGAGTTTCTAGTTGTTTTACGTTTCGATCAAACAGCACTTGTTGAACAAGCGCACATTGACTTTATTTCTCAACTTGCTGATGGTTTTGCCTCTGACGATTTTCGCCAAT
Source organism: Gammaproteobacteria bacterium (assembly GCA_037388785.1). GTDB lineage: Bacteria > Pseudomonadota > Gammaproteobacteria > Chromatiales > Chromatiaceae > JABDQZ01. The sequence continues at coordinate 24,287 of JARRJW010000018.1, read as the reverse complement.
CAGAGTCCATCGCTCGAAACGATTACCATGCAGTTGCGCTGGAAACACCAGTTTCAGTTCGCTGGCTATTATGCCGCAAAACATAAGGGTTTTTATCGCGACCTAGGGCTTGATGTTACGATCGTTGCCGGAGAACCAGGTAAAACACCCGTCAGAGAAGTGCTTGAAGGACGTGCTGAGTACGGTGAAGCTAATAGTGAATCGCTATACGAATTCCTAAATGGTAAGCCATTGGTTGCGCTTGCCGCTATATTTCAGCATTCACCTTCTGCCTTGTTAACGCTTAAAAAAAGCGACATAAAATCCCCCCATGATCTTATCGGAAAAAAAGTCATGATGATTGGTGGAACAGATGACTTTGACTTTCTTGCCATGATGGCAAATGAAGGCGTAGATGTTGACAGTGTTAATGTTATTCCAAGTTCCTACAATATTCAGGACCTTATTGACGGTAAGGTGGATGCGTTTAATGCCTACCTAACGAATGAACCATTTTACCTCGAGGAAAATAACATTGAAGGACATTTGATCTCGCCCGTTAATTATGGTGTAGATTTTTACAGTGATATCCTTTTTACAACTAGGGAAGAAATTGAAAATAATCCTGAGCGCGTCAAGGCTTTCCGTGCAGCATCCATTAAGGGGTGGGAATACGCGATGGAAAATACTGAAGAGATCATTGACCTTATCCTTAACGAATACGGCTCGGAGAAAAGTCGACAACATTTGCAGTTTGAAGCTGCAGCCATGCAAGACCTCATTTTACCTGACCTGATTCCCATCGGAAATATCAACCCTGGACGCTTTAAGCGAATGGCTGATCTGATGGTAAGTTTTGGACTTGCTGATTCCGGTTTCTCTCTGGAGGATTTTATTTATAACCCTAATCCTACTGTTGAACGCGATGTATTTATCAAAACTACAGTAACTATTAGCATCCTCCTCTTTCTAGCCATTATTGTTGCGGCCATGCTATGGCGATTTAACCTGCGTTTTCGCTATGAAATCAGAAAACGACATGCGGCTGAAAAGCAGCTTGAAAAAATTGCCTATCATGATGCCCTGACAGGGCTTCCGAATCGTATCCTGTTTTCTGACAGGCTCGAAAACAGCATAGCGCAAGTTAAACGGAATGGACTGATGCTGGCCGTGGTTTATCTTGACCTTGATGGATTCAAAGCCATCAATGACCTTTACGGCCATGCTTCTGGCGACAAATTTTTGATCGCTCTTTCTAAGAGCATGCTTAAGATCTTGCGTGAGGTTGATACCATTTCACGCTTTGGTGGTGATGAATTTCTGGTGATTTTTAATTATCTGCATTCCAAAGATGAAATTTTTCCAATTCTTGACAGGCTCTTGAAAGATGCTAGCCAAATGGTTCCTGTTGATGGGAACGAATTGTCTTGCTCAGCCAGTATAGGCGTTACTTTTTATCCACAGGATAAAGATATAGATGCGGATCAATTAATTCGCCAAGCCGATATGGCCATGTACAAGGCCAAAAGCAGTGGCAAAAATCGTTATTGTTTTTATGAAAAAGAATAAGCTCTCAGTTTTAGATGATGCGCCGGCCTTAGTCAGCTATTTAGCAGGAGTTGCGCGTCAAGATTTAAATTAGTTTTGCACGCTATTGTTTTCATCATTAAGCTGACTCTAAAACAGGGGCATCTGGAGGTAGGGTGAAAGTTAACGTTGTTCCTTTATTTACTTCACTGTTAACCTCAATCGTTCCTCCAAGCTTTTCAGTAATGACACTTTGAACAATATGCATACCAATGCCACTACCACCCTTGCCCTGTCGAGTTGTAAAAAAAGGCTTGAAGACTTTTTGAATATTTTCTTTGGGTATGCCTTTACCATTGTCTGAAACTTCTAAGACAATTTCTTCTTCATTTCTATGTGCTGTAAATTTAACAATTCCCTCCATGTTTTCATCAAAGGCATGAATGAGTGCATTTAAAGCAACGTTAGTAATGACTTGACCAAGTGGCCCTGGGTAGCCTTCCATCTCAATGTTATCCGGGATGTCTATTAGAACTTTGTGAGGCGTTTTCTTGAATTGTGGGTGTAAGGTTTCGGTGATTTCGATAACCACTTTTTTTAGATTATATTTTCTTCTTTGCAAACTAGTCTGATCAACAGCGACTTGTTTGAAGTCATTGATCAAGTTTGCAGCTCTTTTCATGTTTCTTTCAAGTAAATCGATACCTTCATTACTGGATTGAATGAAACCTATCATATCGGATTTTTTCATTTTACCAGTTTCAAACTTGGTTTCTAATTCATCAATATTTGATTTTAAGACTGAACTAATAGTGACGCCGATACCTAGAGGTGTGTTTATTTCATGAGAAATGCCGGCAACCAAACTCCCTAAAGAAGCCAATTTTTCAGATTCTACAAGATGTTTTTGGGCGTCGTTTAGTGATGCTATGTTCTCTTCTAGAAAGTGGTTGGCTTTATTCAGATCAGCTGTTCGTTTTTTTACTTTTGATTCAAGAGTTGCATTTAGCTCTTTAAGGTCAAATTCAGATTTTTCTATTTTTTTAGAAATAAAATAGGCAATGAGTAGGATAGGAAGAATGCTGATGATGGTTAGAGCCGTATTAAAATACTGGGTTTTTATTGTGCTTTCATCCAGTTTTTTAAATTCTAATGAGACATCATTTTTCAGGACTTCTAACAATTTGTCATATTTAGCCTGAAGTTCTCGTTGTGAAGAAACAACATTATCAACAAGAACTTTCCTTGCCATGCCAAGTTTTTCATTGGTGATGTAATCCGCCGCTTTGTTTTGGGCTGAGGAGCTCTCTCTAACGAAGATTAGCGCCTCATCAAAAATTTTTTTCTGTTGATTGGTGAAAAAAGCATTTCTGATTTCATCACGTACGCGAATGAATTCTCTAGCTTTCGCGTGAAACACTTGAAGCATTTCATCTCGGTCAAAAAAATCATCCATTTCAATGATTTCAAACAGTAAAACGCTTCTTTCACGAGCAACATTACGAAGTCTTGATACACCATCGATAACTCGAAAGCCTTCTTCAATGACGGCTTTAATTTCATCTACCGAATTCTTCATTCTGCCTGTACTGACTAAAGCAACACTAGACAAAAGTATGAGTGCAACAAAAAATCCGAAAAAGATAACAAAACGTTGATTTAACATATCTGTTATATCTTCGGCAGGCTTTGCAATTTACTTTAATTGTTTTTTGAAAATGTCAATCCATAGCCTATCTGTTCGAAAAAATTCAAATGCAAGTGTTTTCACTACCCTATTTGATTCGATTCAATACTGCGGTACCTGTGAAATAGATAAACCTGCCTTAGCAAAGGAAGTGAACACCACAAGATCGGCATTGTATTTAGCAATAATTGGGGGGAGGGGGATTCTCCAGGCCGGGCAGGGCGGCTGAGTCACTAAAGAATTACTTATTATCCGTTACTTCCATAGTAAAATGGTCATCCAAGAGAATCTCACATACGTGTTCAGCAAATCCTGTCCCTGCTTCAGAATAAAAATCAAACACCACATCAACGCCGAGTTCTTTCAATTCTTTCGCGTGATCATCATGACTTGCAATGGCAGCAATTTTTCCCTTGTAGCCCATCGCTCTTAAACGTTCTGCAGCAAAATAATTTCCCTGATGCATAGGCATGGCAAGCATCACAAGTTCCACCTGATGGCTCAAACGGGCTTTTTCCCAAAAATCAGAATCCGTTGCATCACCCTCGATGACATTACGCCCCGATTTTTTCTGACTTTCAAAAACACTTCTATCCTGGTCAACACCTAATAACGTCTTATCTTGGTGATAATTGGCCATGAAATCATATGCACCAGTACCGACTCGACCCATTCCCAGAATAATGACCTGGGCTTCACCTGGATCAATCGCCTGATCTTCATAGTGCAAGGGGTGACGTTCATAGATGACTAAATAATCGTGAAATTTTTGGTAAATGGCCGGCGCCTTTTCCAGTACAGGGGCACCAATGACAAAAGTCAGTGACAGAGCCAATGCAAGCGCAACGAGTAGCTCTTCAGGTAATATACCCATCGATACCCCGATAGCACCCACAATAAGTCCAAACTCGCTGAAATTTGACAGTGTAAGGGAGGATAACATCGCGGTTCTTGCCCGAAGATTAAACAAGGTTAACACCAGGTGAAACAAGATTGCTTTAGCCGGTAAGAGGATCAAAAGAATTAAGGCAAAGAACACACTGTCCCAATTAGGTAGCGAACTCAAGCCTATATTGAGGAAAAAAACCACCAGTAGAAGCTCTTTGATATTAAGCAAAGATTTCGCCATCTCTTGTGCTTTTTCGTGATTGGCAAGCAACATACCAATAATCAATGCACCTAGATCTGGTTTTACCTGTACGAGTTCAAACAAACCCGCTCCTAGAGAAAGAGCCAGGAATACACCGTACAACACAAGCAGTTCACCATGCCCTGCCTTGTCAAGTATCCGGTAAAGCAAGGGACGTAATAATGGCAACAAAAAGAGACTCAGTGCCCAAATACTTGGTAGTTTACCGGTAGATGCAGTCAAAAAAACAACTGCAAAAATATCCTGCATAATCAGGATGCCAATGGCTGTTCTACCAAAGAAAGATGACATCTGTCCTTTTTCATCCAGAATCTTGACTGCAAAATCAGTAGAAGAGAAGCCCAAGGCGAATGCCAGTATCAGCAAGGTTTGGTACTCTGCATTTTCCAGTAAAGGAACGCCCAATTGTACTAAAAGGTAGAGGACTAGTAGATTGAACAGAAAAATTACAAACATGTGTATGGAAGCACCTGCCCAGACTTCCTTATGAAATAGATCTTTGAGCTTTAATTTGAGCCCAATGGTAAAAAGAAGGATCGTGATACCGAGATCACCTAATGTTTGAAGTGTCGGAGTGCTTTCATAGCCCATAGCATGGAGAATGAAACCGGCGATAAGAAAACCTATCAGGGGTGGTAAGCCAAACTGGTAAATGGCCAAACCAGCGGCAAAGGCAATACTAATGAGTACTGGATCCAAAATAACCTCTATATCTTTAGTCTTGATTGAGAGGGCTCTTCTAAGATGCCCACAATATTATAAAAAACTGGTTTTTCAGAAATAAACTATTCAGTAAAGTTCGGTTAAACTCTGGGATACAAAGACACAATAATTAGCTGGGTAAGCTGCATAAATGGTTTCCTCGCTTGAGTTTACCTATGTGTCATAATATTAACATTAATTAATTACAAACCTTTAAAACAAACATACGCTATTGATTTACTGACTGCTTGTCAGCAAATTCTGCCTGATGGCCAGCTGAAAACTGAATTTTCCGAATGATGGCTTCGGGGAAACTCGCTAATAGCGAACACTGGAGCTGAGAAAGAATTGTCTCGGCTGTATTACCAATAAAAAAACCAGAAATTCCGGTGCGTGAAACTGTACCTATCACAACAAGGTTTAATCTTATACAACATAATTTTCACTGTAAGTTTTCAGACAGCCTGCTACCTTTCTTGTCACTGGTCATCGCAGTCGAAAAATGGATACGATAAGGATAGCTGTCTGTCAGCGCCAATTATCAAGTGGGCCTGGGGTAATGCAGAATATTCAGGCGGCGGATTCCCGGCGCAGTTTAGAGCCCCATAGAATCAACACTGCCAGCAGCAACAGACCCGCTTGTATCAGCAGTGTTTGCAGGTTGGGATAAATGCCTAGCAGGTCTATACGCGGGAAACTAACCGGGTGGATAGGCAGCTTACCGGCTTCCTGAAGCGCCGCGACGCCTTTGCCGGCGAACACCACCGCAAGCACGAACATGAAGATGCTGGTGGCCGAGAAGAACTGGCGCAGCGGCAAGCGTGTGCTGTAGCGCAGGATTAGCCAGGCCAACACTGCCAGCGCGGCCAGCGCACTGCCCAGACCACTCAACAGCATGGCCTGCGCTGCAACGTCAGCTTGCACCCACAGCGCCTGATAGAACAGTATGGTTTCGAACACTTCGCGATAAACCGCGATGAACGACAGCCCGGCCAGCCCCCACAGCGTCCCGGCCGACAGTGCTTTCTGCACCGAACCATCGATAAAGTGCTTCCACTGGATCGCGTTGGTTTTGCTGTGCATCCAGAAGCCGACGTAAAACAGTACGGCCATCGCGACCAGGGCCGCAACGCCTTCGGTGATTTCGCGGTTAGCACCGCTGAAATCGAACAGATAGACCGATGCCAGCCAGGTGAATATGCCCAGTACCAGTGCACCGATCCAACCGAAGTGTAGATAGGCCATACCATCGCGGCGCTCTGTTTTGATCAGGAAAGCGGCCAACGCGGCGATGACCAGGATAGCCTCAAGACCTTCGCGCAGCATGATGATAAACGCACTAACAAAGGCGGCGCCGGTCGACAGTGTGGCACTGTTCAGGCGCTCCGCGGCCTGATCGAGCAGCTGATGAATCTGCTTGGCATGAACGGTGACGATATCAAGGGTTGCATCATCGCGCAGTAGATTACGGTACTCAGTCATTCGCGACTCTATGGCTAGGCGAAGATCACTGTCCACCGTGTTAAGCCTATGTTCGACCAGTTCAAAACCTTCCAGGTAAGCGGCAACCGCAAGCTTGTAAGCCTCGTCATGCTTGCCTGCACGATACGCGTAGACACTGGTGTCGAGGGTTTCACGTGCGAAGTCCAGCGGTGATGCATTGGCGAACAGCGCCTGCGGATTGGCGCGCAGATAGGCCATGATGCTGGCACCTTCTTCGCCATACTGCTCACGGGCTTCGCTGGGTGTGGTGATGGTGAAACGATCGAGTTGCGCCAGTTCCGCGGCAGCGGTGTTCTTCTTCAGGATAGCCTTGCCGGCTGCCTTGGCCTCGGGGGACACGGCCATCTTACCGATCAGGAAGGCCAGGTTCCAGCGGTCCACCTCGCTCAGATTGTCGAAGCTGCGCATCGAGGTATCGGCAACGCCGGCACTAATGGTACTGTACAGACCATACAGGGTACGCAGATTGTAGCGATCTTTTCCGGTGAAATCTGTAGGCTTTGGTTCCAGGTCGCGCGCCATGGGGCCATCGCCTTGACCATTCACGCCATGGCAAGCGACGCAGTTCTCGGCGAACAACTGGCGTGCGCGAGAAAGCTCAGGGGGCATACGTGGAGTGACGATCACGTTGTAGGCAGTGATGAGCTGTTTCCTGAGGTTTGCTGAGGTCGACGCCACCGCGTCAGGGGATTCAAGTCGTTCCACCATCTCCACCAGTTGTTGCGCCAGTTGCTGAATCACCGCGGTGGAACCCTTCAGTGGGAGTTGCTTTGCTTGCTCGGCAATGGCGAGAGTGAAATCCCTCATTTCCTGGTACTCGGCTGCATTAATAATCGTGCCATCGCTGACCGCACCACGGTAATCTACACCGACATAGTCAATCAGTTGTACAAGCTTGGGCAGATCAGGCGAAGCTACCAGGCAGGGAAAGCAGCAACAGCAGCGCAATATCTAGGCGTTTCATGGGCGGGACCTTGAGGTTTGGCAAATAATTAATCTTAAAACAAATGATAATCATTATTATTTGCATGTCAAGTTTTGGCTCTAGAATCAGTTTATGCATGTGCTGCAAAGGATGAAACTGTCAGGCTGATTTGCATTGGAAGTTGGGCTGGCTATAACTGATACTATCGTACCTGAATAATACTCAGTTCTAACGTACCGCATCCAGGCAGTGACATCATGTCATGCTCGGACAAATCACGAATAACCACTGGAAATGGCGAAATCTTTGCGGCGAGGAAAATGCGGTATTACTCTGAGGTCAATACACTAAAAGCTTTCGTAAAGCCTTTCAGGGAAACTGGGAGTGAAAACGTTTTCCAATTAGTACTCATGGCAGTAATCTCCATTTTATTCCCTTGTTTCAACATCCCAATCATTTTTTCATCTAAATGAAAACTAGCTGAGCAGCCACCTTCATTGCAATAGGTATATTTGATAGGCTCACTAAACTCAAAACCATCGACTTTAATCTTTATTCCATGCTGCAACAATACACCTAACGGTAAAACGAAATTTCCATAGACTTCCTTTTGATAATACCCGATCTTAACACCCAAGATCCTTCGTTTGTTTTCCTTTCCAGAAACTAAACTTTGTTCAATAAAACAGACTTGGGAACTGGAGTCAGTGTCACAACTAAAAGCCCAGTCACCGTATTTCTGACCATTTTGTGGAGATGCCCAAACAGTAAAAGTTAACAATAGGCCAATGAATATAAGATGAACGTTCGGTAAAAGCTTCATTTGTTTTCAACGTATATAGCGGTTTAGGATGACATTGTTGAAATTTTATTAGGTTGGGTAGGTCAGTTCAAGTTAGTAGTGAAGGCTTCGCAGTTTCTATATATGAATTTCATTAATGTCAGATTTGGTTGAAAACCGGAAGTTACCCAATTTTATCTATTGATTCCATTTCATCATTAATCCCGCGGATCAACGGTCTGCTATGTGATTTGTTACGATCCTTTGTGCGAGCCTGGAGGGTAGAAGGTAAAGAGTAGGGTGACTATGTTGCTTGCAAATAGAGTAATGATGATGAAGCTGAGTAAGATATTTTTGATATAACTGATCAATAGTCTCTCCATTTTATGTTTTAAATCTCTTTATATGCGTATAAACTTTACAAAGAGTTATTTATAAAATAATCATAGCGAGGGGAAATCAATGGCTGTTAAGAAAAAAGTAAGTAAAAAGAAAGTTACCGCTAAGAAGAAAGTGGTTGCTAAAAAGAAAGTTGTTACCAAGAAAAAGGTAGCGACCAAGAAGAAGGTTGCTAAGAAAAAAGTTGCCAAGAAAACATCCGCAGCACCAGCTAAAAAAATGACTGCTATCAAAGACAGGATGAGTCAGAGTCAGTTGATAGCCGCAATTGCTGAAGATAACGATTTGAGTAAACAGCAAGTCTCGGCTGTATTTGAATCCTTGGGTGATTATATCGAGCGTTCTATCAAGCCCCGTTCAGTAGGATCGATTATTTTGCCGAAAATAGGCATAAAGGTCGCAGTAAAGGAAATTCCTGCAAAACCTAAACGTCAGGTGAGAAATCCATTCACCGGTGAAATGATCTGGAAAGAGAAAACCAAGAAATCACGTTCTGCAAAAGCTGTAGCTTTGAAAGCTTTAAAAGAAAAGGCACAGTAACTTTTGTCAGCGCCTCTTCATAGGGGCGCTTTGATATTTATGACTCCCCGACCCGGGCTCGAACCAGAGACAAACGGGTTAACTGCAGCAGTAACAAAATTGCGAAGAAGAAGATATCCAAGTAATTTCAGCGCACATTTTTATAGATTATTTGAGCAGGGATACAACCAATTTAAGGCTTTCCTTGGAAAAGGTACCGTTATTCAATTCAAGTTTACACCTGACACCTTCAGCATTCTTGGGTAGGGAAATCACTTTTCGAGCTAATAGTGACTTGGTATGTTCAGCGCCAAGTTTACTCATGTTTGGCTTAAAGCCCAGGTTTCTTGCCGTCCAATCCCAATGTCGAAGATTGCTGATTAAACGCTTATCACTATGAGCATCGTTGCCTGTGTAATTTTCTCTGGTAATTTTCTTTCTAATTGCTTTCTGACATGCTGAAAACCACATGTTGCTTACTACAAATTTATGTCATTACGTTAGAACTTATGAGGGACAGCATATCTATCCAGTTACTTCAGATATCAAAAGTCGTTGGCTGATAATATACAAGCGTAGTTTCCTTTCCCGACTCGAGAATAGACTTTATCAGCAACTTTATAAATCTTATCGCGAACAGTATCGAATATTCTGAGAAACCCAGATTCAGTATTGGTGTTTTCTGAATTATACTTTTCAAGTGCATCTGTTTCCAGAAAAAATGTAATTTCTATGATGTTATCGTATCCCCAAAACAGGATACGATGATTATTAGCATCAAAGCTTCGGTTGGGATTTGGGAAATGCAATGTCATAATTTGTTACCTATAAGCTTGAGTTTTTTCAAAATCAGGACTGATTATGATGTGGATTAATGATTGCATCAGTAGCTTGTTCCAAACGCGATGTCACTTGCATTATCCGGAACAGTTATGTTTGCCAGACGACTACCTTGTGTGACAGGTCCATCATTAAAAAGACCATGCAGATACTTACTTCCACCTTGATTAGCGAAATGATGATTGAGTGCTTTTGCTGTTGTCCTTGCGAATCTGGGAAGACCGAATTCCAGGTAGTAACTACGCAAATAAAGAATGACATCCAAATGCTTGTTGCTTAGAACTATTCCTTCGTTTTTTGCCAACTCCGTAGATATTCTCTGGTTCCAGTTTTGGTCATTAAGTTCTTTTAGGCGAATGCTTATGGATTCGTTAGACGTATCCGAAGTATACAGGGCATTGTTAATTTTATGTTCCATTAGGTTGCTCTTTGTAATTATTTAAAAGGGACTCCGGTTACATTTAATCAATGCATCGGAGTAGTCGCAGAGCGGGATTAGTAAGAAAAATTCTGATGATCAGAATGATCAATTGATCATGGTTGTGCGCATTAGAAAGTTGCGCACCAAAACCGAGGTGCTTAACGAAAGCATGGCCCTGTTGTGTCTAATAAGCAAGTTAATTAAATGAGAAAAAATATAAAATGCCCTTACTGATATTGGAGTAACTCAAGCAAACTTAGTCAAAATATTAGAAAGCTTTACTCTTATTCAACGTATGATTGCTAAACTGATTTCATTACATTAGCTAAACTCCTATCTTGCTAACACCGCTTTGTCATAGGTAACAGACTTTTGACTGACAGTGTCCTTTTAAATTCCTGAGGGTACAGGTTCAGGTTGTCTGGCCATCCCTTCAAATACGTTCGATATCATTGTTTGATATCGTGATGTCCAAAACTCTATTAATCAAGGAGATTGAAATGAGTAAACAAGAAGAAAAGTTGATGACCGAATACGGTATTACAAGTTCAACAAAGACGGTGTACTTTTACAAAGAGTACAGGTACGGCAGATTTTCAGATGCACTCAGTTATGCCAAGAGCGATAAAAAGCTTACCGAAGAGGGCATTGCACTTACTACACCAGCCTGAAAATTGTGCCTGTAGTCAACAAAGATTTATCCTGTGTCTGACTAACACCATTGAGCCGAGGCCGAAGACAGTTGATGATTTTACCATCCAACTCATTCGTCTGGCAGAGTATTGGCACCCTAGGACAAGGTTGCTAATTTATTTTATGGTTTCTAAAGTGCCTTACGTTTACGATAGAAATGCATTATTGGCCTTACTGACATGCCATGCAGCACAATGGAAACTGTCACCGCCGCTAGCGTGACACCAACCATTAATTCCACCAGAGGTGGGGGTAGGCCTTGATGGATTGCGTACATCAGATAGTAGATTGATCCAATACCACGGATGCCGAACCACCCAATAATGGCGCGTTGGTCCCGAGAGACCGGGGCACCGATTAGGCCCAGCCATACTGAGACGGGGCGAACCACCAGAAACAACAGCAACAATAGCACCAAAGTGCTGGTGGTAAGTTGGGTAAACGGAAGCATAGCGCCCACCATCAGTACAACAACTAATTCAGCAACTCGCTCCAATTGTTCGTTGAACCCGCGTACCGCTTGCATCATGTAGGCACTTGCGTGATCGGCATGGGTTGCATGGTGGTCAGGCTCATGATCGGCCGGATGGTCTGATTGCTGGAAGCTAGGCATATGAATCATGCCGGATTGCTCCTTCACCCGCTGCAAGGCCAGTCCTGCTGCGAAGACGGCGAGAAAACCATAGGTGTGGGCAAGCACGGAACTGCCATATGCGATAGCGATAAGTCCCAGGGCCAAAAACTCATCTAGACCGATTGACTCATGATGTCGGGTCCGTAGATAGACAACCAGCCTGCCGATCAGTGCCCCAAGAGTGCCGCCAATTATAAGTCCACCGGCTGTTGCCCAGATTAGGTCTATCAGCAGCCATCGCCATCCCGCAGTCCCCAGATCGTGTAGGCCCAACAGGCCAAGACCCAGCATTACGAAGGGAAATGCAGCACCATCGTTGAGGCCTCCTTCACCGGTCAGGCTGAAGCGCAGACGATCACGGTCACCTGAAGATTCGACTTGAACCGCTGAGGCCAATACCGGATCGGTAGGGGCGAGAATCGCGCCAAGAAGAATGGCGGCGCCTAGGGGCAGGTCAAGTAGCAACAGGCCTATAGCGGTTATCAGTGCTATGGTAAGAGTCATCGACACGAATGCCAGACGAAGCGGAAGCAGCCAATGTCGATTCGACAGGGGAAAGCTACTCCCTCCAAAATGGCAGAGTGGTCAACAGGGTGAGGTGATAATATTGCCCAGCCGGCTGGTCCAAGTGTAATACCGGCTACCAAATAGAGCATAGCGGTACTCAAAGGCAGCCGTTTCAGCAAGGTGCCGGATAAAACCATGGCGATTAACAACACACCAATAATGAGAGACCATATCGCGAAGTTCATGACTGGAAGCATCACTTAAAGGTTACGATTGGTAAAACCAACACTTTAGAAGACATTAATAAACTATCTGGTAGAAAATAGCCATACCGCCCCGCCCACTATTAGTGAATAATAAGCGAGCTATTTCATTGAAAAGGTCTATAGTAAGAGCTCTAGCACCTGCCCATTAATTATTTGCCTCAAATGCTATTTGAATTTTCCTCAAGTTACGATGTGTGTTGCATAGACTTAAAAGAGGTGGCTGGTGGTGTGTTACTCGAGATTGACTCATGTCCACACCAATACTTTTAAAACCGCTAAAGTCAACTAGCCCTCGAACTCATAATATAGACCTATATTGACATGCCAATAAAGTATCAAAATTTACTTATAGCTTTTAAGCTTGTGATAAATTAAGGATTAACTTTTTGTGAATCAAACCAAGATAATTAAACCTTCATGGAAGGATTGTATTTTTAACCAGCGCACGCAGGTGGCGAGCATGCTTCGTGAGCCACTTGCATCACTCGCCAATAAATGTGCATCCAGATGGAATGAAACAAAAAAATTAAATGCGATGTTAGTTAAAGGTTTTGCAAGCATCCCTTATTGCAGTTATCTATATGCCGTTGATAAAGAAGGTATGCAAATCAGCGATAATATTAATAGCGATGGCGTTATTTCAGGAAATTTTCATAAATCTCAATCTGACAGGTCCTATATGAAAGAAGTCATGCCTGACTGGGGATTTTTATTATCAGACTCATACATTAGTTTAGACGGCAATCGCCCATCGTTAACAGCCTTGCAGGTTGTTAACAGAGAAGAAACTACCCTGGGATATCTGGCGGCTGATTTTGATTTACGCAAGTTACCAGTAACCTCGGCTCTGTACATTGAGCCCGAAAACTGGCGACAGGTAAAGGGTGATCCGGCAATTCGTGGCAACCTGTTTCAACAGAGCCGATGTGAAAGTCCGATGGATGGCCACATGCTCAATGCCTTGTCCATTCTTGAGGAACTGATTCTTGAGTGCGGTATTTTCCAATGCCAGATTCACTTTTCAAGCAGCCAGATTACAATCTGGACAGCAGATGACCCTTTGCGTTATCGCATTCTGGATCAGGAGGCGATCAATGATGCAGATATTTGTCTCTTGTACCCATCCAGACCTTATCCTGATGATGCTGCTATACCACAGAAACTGGTATCTGAAATACTGAAGCGTTTGCAGGCGTTGCGAACGATTGATACAACTGTTTACCTAAGAACTGCCTCAATTAATATTTTTAACGGCATGCTAAGTCTGACTTTCTCCTGTGATGGAACGCATTATATGCACTACGATGAGTTTCTTGATAAAGGGATCGTTTTTTGGTCTGGGCTGGCAGCCTGATTATTTTTAATTAATCATCCATAGGTTGGCGGACAATTTTTGAGTTTTATCAGATAGATATCAGGCGCTGACAGGTATAAGATCGCTGTATTCTATCCAATACCTCTTTTCAGGAAGATAGTCATGTTAGTCACCTTTTCTTGTCCTGCCTATGCTGACATAACCATGTTTGGTGAAGTGGCCGTAAAACTGCTTAAGATGATGGGACACAGCGGCGAAGTTCCAAGCGCGTTTCTCGCTGAAGATGTTCCTGCTGCACTGGAACGATTGGAAGCAGCACTTAAAACCGACATCAAGCTAAATCCTTCTGAGATTTCCAATGAAAACGAGGATGAAGATGAGAAAATCCCTCTTTCGCATAGAGCTTTGCCACTCATTGAATTACTCAAGGCTGCAGTAAAAGATGAATGCAATGTTATGTGGGACAGCCGATAATAATCTACCAGTAAAGGGATAATAGTGATTGATTCTGGGCTATATGCTACCAAAGCTGACCTTGGCCAATAATTTATACTAGGGAAAGAATCATGTCGATTAGTCACAACCACTTTAGGTTTTTATGACAATAAAATTATGCCAACATTCACCAATGGCCAGCATACCCCAAAAACAGATCGCATCACCTTGCATCAGAAATTGTTGCCTCGATGATGATGATATCTGTTTAGGCTGTTTCAGATCTATTGACGAAATTACCGGCTGGTCGAGTGCTGGTGTTAATGGTCAATTAGAAATCATTAAACGCTGCAAAGAACGTAATAAAGCAAAAAGCAATTAATAAATTGCTAGCTTGAATATATATTTAAAACTATTTTAAATTTTTCTAATTCACTACCTAATTGTGTCTGAATTTACTGCTGACATGGTGGGCGCTGAGCAGTCGCTGACTATTACGCTTTGCCATGTCGATTCAAACGAGATTCTTATAACAGCTACTTATGTGTGTTTCTTCTTCATGCTACATCCATCATCATATCAGCGCCTAATTTCTGTGCTGAAATGGTTGAATCAACTTCTTCTTCAAGTTCATGGATACGTTCATTTAAAATAGCAATGATTTTGTCACGTGTCACATCATGGGCAATTTTGTTATTTGTCACTTCAATGTAATGTTTAACTGCTTCAAGCTCTTCTAACAGAATTTCGTTACTAACGTTCATAATCGTCTCCTCAGAATTTTGATGCGGCATTAATGAGTTACAACTTACACTTTAATAAACAATAGTTGTACGTTTTGTATAATCAAGGTAATTTTTTCTAAATATATTGATATAAATATTAAGGTATTTATTTCCATCAATAGAATTAATGAATAGAAAAATAACTAATTACAAATTTATGAATTATTTTTTTCAAATCTCGACTCCTCCTGTTGGAGGATTATTAAAAGAGATCTTTGGTTTGAGAATTATCAGAGAAATTATAAATAGAAGAGTTGGTGTCGGTTTTACGCATCTTGAGACATCAGGCCAGAAGTGTAGAAAAGCTGTCAATTTCTACAACTCTTACTGGATTGGTTTTAAATTCACACTTTCTAAAATACTGCATTTACTAATAAATAGTCCATTAGATAGATATAAGGATGTCTGCTTTATACACTAAGCACTAATCCATACTTTGAATATTGAATGCTTTGATTGACCGCTTTGTAGGTTTACAGATATAAAACAGCAGAATGACTGCTTTCTGGAAATCAAAGAGCAGGGCGCAGTGATGAAGAGTCATCCAGGCGGCAATTCGCAGTCAAAATCTCCGCATGTGATCACAATTGGCCAAGCCTCATACCCAAAGGTCTGTCAGAGTAGCATTCTGGGCCAGAGAAATCGTGTGGCGTGAAGCTGATAATAGAATCGGGCAGGCTGAATTTCAGGCGAACTTTAGGGGTAGCTTTCTCATTGCTAAAAGCAAAGGTTTTTTAAGACCATGCTTTCCATATTAAAGACGCACCACTGAGCAACAATACTGCTCCAATCACTCCGATCTGTTGACGATGTGTAATACCCAAATGAACCTTGTTCCCTAAATACAGCCCTAAACCCACCAATGGTAGAGCCAGAAGCAATGACGTTATCAGATTGTCTTGGAAAAATAGGCCGATAGTCAGAAAGATAACGATTCGAAATGCGCCATCAATCATGAATAAGCCTGACAATGTTCCTCGGATTTGAGTTTTATCATGCAAACGATGGGAAATATAAATGACATAGGGAGGGCCGCCCGTGCCGAACATTGCACCGATCAATCCTCCCGTCAATCCAGTTGGGGCAGACCACCAGCGACTTATCGGTTTTTCGCTATGAACATTAAACAAATATCGGAGGCCAAAAATAATAACAAATGAGCCAAGGCCTACTAAAAGTGGCTCTCGGGGTAAATTTACCAACAAAAAAGCGCCAATCATCATACCTATGATGGTTGATGGTAGTAAAAGACCAATCTCTTTCCACTGTACTTGTAGTTTTGTGCGACGAGTCAAGGTAACAGATGCCAGAAAATCGAGAATCAAAATCAATGGAACTACAAAAGTTAAAGGCAAAAAATGGGCTAACAGGGGTACTGCTATCAAGCCGGAACCAAAACCAGTAATACCGCGAATAAGGTAAGCGAACAGAATAATTATTAAAGCAGCGAAGTAGAACTCAGTACTCATAGCAACAGTAGAACCTGAAATTTTTCGGGAGACATTTTGGGCGAACTTCAGAGGCTGATTCTCAATTCCCCAAGAAGAAGTACCCAAAGTACGTTTCTCAATGAATCAGGCCAACGGACTTCTGAAAACCTGTCCTGGGAGAAATTCGAGGCCCAAAAAAAGGACGTCGTTTTGTCGAACTAAGCCCTTATTTTATCATGAAATTTTGGCTCCCCGGTCTGGGCTCGAACCAGGGACAAACGGATTAACAGTAAAATAGACAATATTCCTAAACTAAAGAATCGTAAAGTATTTTCCAAATCATAAAATTGAAAAGGGAACCTTAGAAATAAATGATCTTGCATCAAAGCTATTTGAAGTTTTGCAACAGCTAATTTACACCGGTGAACGCGAATTATTTGGCACTAGAAGTATTGGTATTAGCGTCTATCCTAATGATACTGCTATGTATCGAGCTAAAGAGGAAGGTAGAAACGGATTTCAGTTTTATACACCAGATATGACTTAAAGAGCTTATGAATGAATTCTCATGCTGAGCACACTTAAAATGGCATTAGAAAATGATGAATTCAAGGTCTTTTTTCAGCCAATGGAAGAATCCCAATAGATGACAGGAACTGCCGAATAGCGGAATTGAAAGGTTTCCTTAAAATTAAGTTATTTATGTTTATAATGTGACCCTATTATTAACTAAAAATAAACCTATTAGCGCTCATTCATGGGGTATATATGAAAAAAATTGTTTATACATCCTTTTCTTTAATACTGATTGTTGCTTTTAATCAGGTTGCTTTTGCACAAAAAGCCGGGGCTAGCTCACGAATTACCACCGGTAAAGTAGAAAAGGCCGAACGGGTTCAATTGGACTCAGAATCTGGTAAAGGTGCGCTTGTGGGAGGTTCTCTTGGCCTGCTTTCGGCCAAGGGTAAAAAATCCAGTAAAAAGGCAAGAAATACGATCATCGGCGCTGCTGCCGGTGGTGCTCTGAGTGCTTCTGCCCAGGGTAGCAGAGAGGGCATGGCATATTCGGTCAAGTCGATGCAGGGTGGAAGTGTTCGTATTGTCACGGACCAGACCGAAATCAAAGTCGGTGACTGTGTGAATGTCGAAGAAGCTGGTGGCACCGCTAATATCCGTCGCGTCAGTGCCAAGATGTGTGATCCCAACTATGGTCAGGCAGTAAAAGCTGTGAATGATGAAATTCAGGAGGAGGCTTCAGAATGTGCCCAGGCAAAACAGTTGATGGTCGAGGCAGAAACCAAAGAAGCATTTGAACTGGCCAAAATGAAAATGGAATTGCTTTGCAGCGATTGAAGTGTAAATTTTTATTTGTCTGCCTGTCATTGAGCCTTGATGTTGGGGTGGATCACCGGTCATCTATTAAAAATAGATAATAGCAATGAGGGCTAAAGTCGAGTAACAGCCGTTCTAGGCGTACAGGTATTAACTTTTTTCATAAATATTCCGCTTAATAATAAATTACAAACACAAAATGTTGATGTGTTGAGCGATACCGATATAAAAGTAGCGCGTAATGAATTCGAGCCACGTTGGAACACATCTAATTTAATAAGAACAGCGATAGCTTGTTGTGTGTCAGCTCTGCTAATAATATTACTGTATAGACTGTAAATATATCATCTATCTGCTATCTATCTGTTAGTGGGTTTTTTCGGGTTGCACCTGTTGAATCGTTGCCTTACTGATTTCTGGAAACCAAAGAGCAGGGCGCAGTGATGAAGGGTCATCCAGGCTGCAATTCCCAGCTAAAATCTCTCCACACCATGCCATTGGCCATGCTTTACTCCAAAACGGCACAGGTAGGAGCACTCTTGGCCATAGACCACCCGCTATTTTTTTGAGTGAATATCAGTATTTAATTAGAGATTCAGCAAAAATTGCTAAATGCAGTCAGATAAAGATTTTTAGCCAGTGGGGGGCTAGAGAATCGGACCCATTGTGACCAATTTCCAAATTTCTCGAAAAATTTTATTTTTAAAAAATGACAACAAAACAATCAATCTAAAGAACTTATTATATCTGTCGATAACAGGTATTAAGAAACCTAATAACTCTCTTTTCTGCTATGTCACTTGATAAATCTTTACGGAGGATATTTCTCTTTATCCTGGCTAGTTCGCTCGTCTCAGCGGCGGCTATGCTGCATTTGAAGTGGAAAGACATTAAGCAGGAGGCGTTCACCAAACTGGAATATACCAACAATCTTATTCAGACCTCCATGGAATCGGTGTTAAAGCACCAGGAAACAGTACTGACAGTATTGGGTAAACGGCTTAAAGAACTGGTTAATACCGGTGAACATGCCAAAGCTAAAAAGCTTATTGATGAAATGTTGATACAGAACCCAGGATTGGTCGGGTTTGGTTTGACTGACATAAAAGGCAATTACATCCTGATCTCCAGCAATCTTGAAACTATGGCATTACCAAATCTTCTGAAACAGCCTGAATCAGCAGCTTCTTTTAAAAAAACACTTGCAAGTAATAACATGGTGATGGGAAGGACTTATTTTTTTAAACCATCAGGTAATTGGGTCATTCCAGCCCGTTTACGCGTTACAGATGAACATGGCAATGCCATTGCCGTCATGACCACCGCCTTTATTTATAATTCTGAACACAGCCCATGGAATGATGTTGTTTTACCTAAGTCCGTGAGACTGCTGATTGCAAAACAAGATGGAGAAAAATTTTACCGGCAATACCTTTCTGGTATTTCTGTTAATGATTTGCATAAATGGATCAATGAGCCCGTTGAGGCTCACGCGACCCAAACACTCCTCTCTGATCTCTACGAACAAAAGCAGGTAACTCTGGAAGAGTTTTTATCCTCTGAAAAACTTTTCAAAATAAATACTACTGATAAAAACAAAGTAAAACAAATACTTACATTGCAATATGATGAAAAGTACGAGCTTTTTACGCTGGTCATGCAGCCTGAAGAAACGCTTTACTCCTCACTTACCCCCGCTGTTCTTTGGTTGTCCATCATAATAGTTGCCTTTAACCTGGCGCTTTACGTCATGCTGCATTTGATTTCAAAAATTCAAGCCAGATCTAAAGCAATACTGGAATTTCGGGCAAATCACGATGTTTTAACTGAATTGCCAAACCGACATTATCTCAACACGCTAGGCGATAACTGGATAGCTAACAATTCTGAAAAAGCGGCATTACTTTTTGTTGATTTAAAACATTTCAAATCCACAAATGATTTTTATGGACACCGTATTGGTGATGCACTGCTCAAGGTTGTCGCCCAACGGCTACTACAAAATTTTCCGAATGATATTGTCATCCGTCTTGGTGGTGCTGAGTTCGTGGTTATATTGTTGGGATATGTTGAGAATGAAATTGAAGGAATAATACAAAGCGTGCTTACTAATCTTCAGAAAACGACCAAAATTAATGCTATCAATTTTAATCTAAATGTCTGTATTGGTGGTAGTCGCTATCCGAAAGATGGAAATGATATTGACGAGCTTTTGAGAAAAGCTGATATAGCAATGTACGAAGCTAAGCAGCGAAGCCAGCCATTCCTGCTATACGCCGATGAACTTGAAGAGAAGACCCGACGAAAGAAGGCGATAGAAAAAGAAATTCCGAACGCTCTGGCAAATAATGAGTTTAGTCTTGTCTACCAACCGCAGATCGATGCTCGCTCTCGCAAATTAACCGGTGTTGAAACTTTGATACGCTGGCATAGCGATAAACTAGGCTTTGTACCGCCTGATGAATTCATCAGTATTGCTGAAACCAGTGGCACAATCAAAGAAATTGGTCGCTTTGTGCTTGAGCAGTCACTGCTGGAAATGAATGAAATATGTGACAAGAACATTAAGGCAGATAAAAAATCTATCTTTTATGAGGAACGGTTGCGTCTAGCCATTAATGTTTCGGTGCAACAATTGCTTCATGATGACTTCAGTCGTTTCGTCGCTGATACACTCGACCGTCACGGCAACCGTCTGGTCAATTTGATGATCGAGATTACTGAAAGTCTGTTCATCGATGACATCCAGCAAGCTAAAAACTTGCTTCAAGCTTTCAAGAAGATGGGTGTCATGATATCTCTGGATGATTTTGGCACAGGCTATTCATCTTTGAGTATTTTGAACCAGTTGCCTATTGATGAGCTCAAGATTGATAAAAGTTTTGTACATGGAATTCTTAAAGACAGACAAGCGCGAAACTTGATTAAAAGTGTCATCAGTATAGGTCGGGATTTGTCAATCGAGGTGTTAGCTGAGGGGATTGAGGAAGAGGCTGAAGCCGACTTGCTCAGTGAATTCGGCTGTGATGTTTTTCAAGGATATTGTTTCTCAAAACCACTAAACAAAGAACAATTAATATCCTTTATTGATTCTTACGAAATATAAATAAAATTAGAAATTCGTTAAAAATTGATGCCAGTTTCTAGTGATTAACTGCTTTGATTATCCGCTGTATTTCATCTGCTTTATACTGTCATTGCCTTTTGTTAAACGTAAAGCCCGGTTTATTCTGCAAGTACCCACTGAGCCAGGTAAACACCTCCGCAACCCTGATAGGATGTGATTTGCTTTGTTGACGATTGTTTTAGCATACTCTTATATAAGTCAACTATAATTAAAGTAGAAAGGGTTGATTTTGAAGAAGGTGATACAAATGGAAGCCCTTTTTATAGCCGAGGTATTGGTGTTATTAGTTTTCGTTCTGTATGGAAGTAGGTACTTTTATTGTCATTGGTATGATGATTCCTGTGAGAAATAGCATCATTATGGTTAGCCTTCTTAGCTCATTATTTTTGAGAAAATCAATATCAGCACTGTGACAGAGTCTGGTTTTTTGCAGATTTTCGATCAAATTCGAAATCAGATTTATGAAGTTGCCAATAAATTCTATACCCGTTTTTGGGCTTATCTCGGCTATGTATTATTGCCGAAGTCTTTTCAAGACTGACTACCTCTTAAGTTTTGACAACCAGGATTGAGCTGGTCTGATTTTACCTACAGCAAGACCTGTTGAGTTCAGTAATATCGGTGCGATATGAGTCTCCAGTTTAAGTTTCTCATCTTCAGAAAGAGCACCTAAATAATCAAGGATAGTCATTAAGGCGACAGTCCGCGCACGGCTACTACCATCTGCTATTTTCAATGCAACTCCAAGACCCTGTTCTGGAATGGCCGCTGTAACGATACCCTCAGCACCAGTTTTAGCCAGCACTGAACCTTTCGTAACCTCGTTCAATTCACTTACCATAGTTCCACTCCCGGCGATATATAGTGGTTCGTTTTTCATGGCCTTATGTAGGCGGTAAATTGCCTCAGCTCGAATGGTTGACAGATGTTCGGGATTGGCAAAACGAGCCATTGCATGTGCTAGCTGTTTTAATGGCATTGTTGGTGCTGGCAACCCACAGCCATCTATTCCTATTGGATACTGCTTGATATCAATATCAGCTAAGTCTGAAAGTATTTCCAGCGATAATTGTTGTAATGGATGAGCTAGCTGGTGGTAATTATCCAAAGATAATTTGAGATGCAGGGCAGTGGTTAAAAAGCCCGTGTGTTTTCCCGAGCAATTATGATGAATACGACAGCCTGGCTGTCCAGATGCCAATAATTGATGGGCGCTTTCGATATGTTCTGGCAGCACGGAGCCACAAGCTAAATGCTCCTCAGTTAAATCCAGTCGACTTAGCCATGACCTAACCAGGTCTTGATGTATGGGTTCGCCTTGATGAGATGAACAGGCCAGTGACAATTCAGCATCATTAAGCTGAAACTTTTCATAAGCACCACTTTCAACAAGTTGAATAGCAAGAAAAGGTTTTAAAGCAGAACGGGGAAATACTAGCTGTTCAATATCACCCCAGCTTTCTATTACATTGCCCTTAAAATCACACACGGCAGCAGCACCGAAATGCCGGCTTTCTACAACGTCATTGCGTGTAATTTCTACTAAAAGCTCATAAAGCATATAACTGGATTCCTTAATTACAGTGTATTTCAAAAAACACCAGGTAATTAATTTATAGTAGATAAATTTGCGGTGAAGTTATTTCCTGAATCCATAGGCAGATTTGTAAAATGGTTTAAAGAGGATCTGGTAAGTACAGCATCAAGCATTAGTCTGATAACTTTATCGTAGGTAAATCCATGAGCTATACCGCAAGCTTCGGGGAAGTAACTTGAACCATAAGTCATACCGGGGACCAGATTCGCTTCCATAAAAAAACATTCTCCATTTTTATCAGTTTTAATATCGATGCGACCAAAGTCTTTGGCACCCATTTCATTAAATGCATCGATAGCCAAAGTGGTAACACGATTTTCTATGTCTGTATTTTCTATTTTGATGAGCTTTTCTGAATCATCTATTTTTGCCTGTGAACCTAAAATTCTAAGTCCATTAGTTGATGTTGGCGTTATAACTTCAACAGCAGATACAATTAATTCTTTATTATGTGTTTTGATGACTGCGACTGTATACTCACGACCGTTCAGAAATTCTTCAATCAAAATTGGTTGATTGAATGACTCATATAACGACGCCATTTTACTTTCGTAGTCCTTAAAGTTAGTTACATATGATAAATCATCAATACCGTTACCATTTGCTGCATCTAATGGTTTTAAAAATAGCGGAAATGATATTGGCAATTCACATTCATTTTCATATTGACCAGGAATAGCCACAAAGTATTTGGCTGTTTTAATGCCCTTATTCGATAAATGTGTTTTAGCCAGCACTTTATTTGAATCGAATTCCAATACATCGCGCGATGAACCTGCGAAATCAATATTGTGTTGAGAAAAATAATCAGACAACCAGATATCATCTTCATGTTTAATAGGAATGTACTTAACGGCTAGAATAACCAGTTCAGGGTCTCTATTGACAATGTCTTCTAAGTCTTCTTTTGAGCTACAGGTGTTCAACCGCACACTATGACCCTGGCCATCCTTTCGAAGAGCAGCTAAAACACTATTGCAGGCTTTTAATGAGCCAAATCCACTTTCTTTTAACGTTTCGTTAGGTGTAGTGATAATCTCTATATGCATTGTGGTTCCTGAACTCAATATGGGGTTAGATTAAACGTACAGCAAAATGCCTGATGCTAAGAATCGGAATTACGCTGTAGATAAAGGGGAAAGAAAAATACCCCGTCGCTAACAGTTTAATGTTAGTAGTTCTGGTCTTGGTAATACCAGATATAGCGAGTGGTAAGTGGTTATTGAAAAACTAAATGAACGCACAGCAAATGCTGTGCGTAACAATAATAAGGGTTAGAGTGCTGTGATGTTCTCAGCCTGGAGACCTTTTTCTCCCTGAGTCACTGTAAATTCAACGTTCTGTCCTTCGTTCAAAGTTTTGAACCCATCACCGGTGATAGCTTTAAAGTGAGCAAATACATCGGGACCAGATTCTTGCTCAATGAAGCCAAAGCCTTTCGATTCGTTGAACCATTTAACGGTTCCTGTTGTTTTAGACATAGTTATATCCTAATTTTTTAATAGTAATAGAAGCCTTTGTAAAGACCGTGGAGCTTAAACGTGTTGCTTTAAATTATGAAATCAGGACGAGGTAGATCGAGGAAGAACTTCGTGATGGCAAGCATAAGTAGAACTGTGCACTTTCAAACAGGACTCACTATAAAGAGTACTCAGCAAATAAGCAAATATATTTCTTTACTTGAAGAGAGGGATAAATTGAATGTTAGCATTGTTATTTCAATAGCTGATGAA